>JAHJRI010000106.1 GCA_018830885.1 bacterium
AATCCCACAAATAAGTAACAAGGGTTCTTAATCCACCATTTGTCCCCTATCTGCGGGCAGACGGAGATTTTCGGGGAGGGCTGGGGGTTGATTGGAATAGAAATCAGACTCTTAAGAGAGCCAGTTTTTGAATTGCCCCTGCAAAGGGATTACACTCAAGAAGTTGCTGTGCCGGTCAGCTGATACGGCATAACATGCCTGTATCTGCCATGTATATAAAACGCTAGCGCAGACTATTCTCTTCAGTTGTTTTATCAACTGATATCCAAAGCAGCACAATGAACCCCTCAGCGGCAAACAGCGGGGTATCCTGAAAAGCATTGAAGCGCGGGTATTAAACCCGATGCTTTGCAAAAAAATAAGTGATAGCCACATCTAAACAAGTCAAAGATCCATATACATCCCTGTCTTGCTCTGAGCAAGCCCGATCGAACCCAGTGCTTCAGCTATTTTGAATGTCACTGCTGCGGGTTCCACAACAGTGCAGCTGAGGTTCTTTCTGAGTATATCTGCAAAACCAAAAAGGCCTGTGCACCCGAGTACAATTACTTCAGCCCCTATTCTTAGAGCGGTTTCAGCCTCTTCAAGGAGCTGCTTTTCTGTTTCAGGGGAATTTTCTATCTCAAGTACAGGCGTATCTATGCCTGCAACATAGGCCAGTCTGTCGGAGAGCCCCATCCTGCGCGCTGCTGTTTCGAACTGACCTCTGGCATTATTCATTATAGAAAGGACAGCGAATTTATTTCCAAGCAGAGTTGCAGTGGTCATTGCAGTCTCCCCTGCGCCAAGTATCAGTGTTCGGCTCTTCTCTCTGCAGGCATAGAGTCCGGGATCGGCAAAGCAGTTGATAATGATCGCTGAATAACCTTCAGCTTTTTCAACTATTTTCAGTATCTCTGGAGAGGCAATGGCTTCATCATAATATGTTTCTATGGATTCAGGCCCTGCAGGGAGACTTACAACTTCGAGTTCCGTATCTTTGAATGCCATTTCCTCTAGATATTCTCGATCTTTTTGGTCCCAAACATCAGTGGAAACAGGATTAATAACCATTATTTTCATTTGTACTTTTCCTCTATTGGAATATAAGCGTCATCTAAATTGAAATGAGGGGGTCCAAAAATCTTCAGTCCCCGTTCAGTCCGCCACTCCTTTGGTCCAGGAAATCCAACAACTGTAACATTATCTCCCTCTTTGCAGTTTGGATTGGTAATGGGCTCTGCAGTTTCAGAGTCCATAATACAAATCAGATCAGGAACGGTCACATCTATCTCACTGTTTCTGAAAGACACATAATGCTCATTCTTATACCTGATTTCATATTCATCATCTCCATTTCGGATAAAAACATTGCCCCAGGTAAATCCTTCCCTCTCTTCGCATGAAATGCTGTTGACAGTACCCTGGAAAAGGACAAATCCTCCCCCAACCTGAGCTGCTTTTTCACAGTCTTTCTCTCTTATTGCTTTACCCAGTTGTTCTGCATAGGACAACATACCCCCGATAACGGTCTTCTTAAGCACCTTTCCTTTAACTACGTGGTCTGTAACACCAACGTTCCCGTTATTCAAAAGGGCTACGCCCCTTACAAGGGCCTCTGCTTTCAGATCATCAAAAGCCTCGGTTATTATCATTTTTTCTGTACGGCTTGCAATTGCCATGGGGACCATGGGTATATCATTAAGAAAGAAAGTGCTGTGCTGAAGCTCAGGCACTGCTCTGCCTGCAGGATCAGCGTCGACAATAGGGATTCCCATGTTGGCTGCAACAGACAGTGCGGATGCCGTGTTGAGCCCTCCGAGCTCTGTTGATATAGCTGCTGCGAACGGCTTGCCGAAATGGTCCTGAAGCGCTTCGAATGCAAAAATGTCCTGGACAACTACGCCCTCTTTTCCTGCCTTCTGAATAGAGATCAGAGAACCGCAAAAATAAGGCGAGCCTATCATATCCTCATCATCAAGTTCGTCAAGGGAAACCATACGGAATTCTCTGCCCGCTGCAAGATCAGCCTCTATCCGGGACCATCCCATGGCAAAGTCACCCCCACCTCCGGTCCCGAGAAGTGTACATCCCCAAAGTATATCTTCAAGCTCTTCACGATTCAGCGTTCTCATCATATCCTTTTGTACGGTGGTAAAAACGATCTTTGTCCCGGCAGCAAAAACAGTGTGACCAATCCTGGAAACCGTTAAGAGCTGTAATAATGATATGTTTCATTTACCCGGCTCCAGATGACTCCCCTCCAGCTATCAATGGTAATAAAATCCAATATCCTGGACATGCTGTTTACAACACATATCTTAATTGCCTGTTTATTGCCTTTATGATAAAGGAGGTTTCGACAGATTTGATTCCATCTATTTTGGGGATCTCTTCAAAAATAAATTTCTCATAGGTGTGGGTCTCATTAAACAAAACATCCGCGATGATATCAAATTGGCCTGTCACACAGGCAACTGCAACAACTCCTTTTAACCTCGATATTTTGTCCAGAATTTTATCTGCTTTACCCGGTTCAACCTTAAACGCAATTGACGCCGTTGTATGACCATGAATAACTTTAGGTTCAACCAAGCCAATTATTTGCAGTGCCCCCGCTTCAACCATTTTACTCACCCTGGTTCGCACGGTGTTGGTTGTGATACCCAGGCTTTTTCCAATTTCCCTGTATGATTTCCGACCGTTCCAAAGATGTCGGATTATATCAAGATCCATATCGTCAACTTTCATAGTCAATAGCCTCACGTTGGGAGCTGTTTTAAAAAATTACAGGGAATCTGCACACGGTCAGGTCGCATGTCCGTGGTATTTTAACTGGCTACCCGATCGATTTACGACTGTTTCGATAGTCGTTCAACACTATGGGTGATTCCTGTGTTAATCCCATGTGTATTCGATATTGACAAACGAGTGCTCACAGGGAGGCCCCTTGGCGATATATAGCTCCTGCCGGCTGAGATTAAGAACTATCGAGGCGTTGGTCTGCGCCTTTGAGTCAGGTAGCAGATCCCTATCAACGTGTGTGCAAATGGAAAGCGGCTTATCAAAATGATCTCTTAATACCCTTTTAATGGCTTCAAGATCGATATTATCTCTTGCAGCTGCAACCAGTGTTGACGCACGTAAATTTCTGGTAATGGAGTAAGGCCACATGGCCGGAATTAGGTCTTTAATATCCGGATTGTTTACAAGGAAATGATTGGTATGCACAATGGTTCCTGATTCAGGATAAATAAAATTCATCGTTTCAGGTGCTGCTTCAATATTCAAAGCAACGCCGTCAGTATGACCAATCATGTAGTTTCCAGCGGAAGCGCGATAGGCTTTTGTGACTGCGCCAACCGCCGCCGCCATTGAGTCTGCATTCAGGATGCCCCGCAGGATCACATGAAACGGAACTCCGACCCGCCAATTATCGCATACCAATGAATTGGTGCACATACCGATTCCAGCAGAATTCATTCCGGTCTTGGCAATCAGTCCCGCTTCTACCAGTTGAATAATGGTCGGTCTACCTGGCTGTTTGATTTTAAGAATAATGCACTGTGCCCTTGTTTGGTCATACCAGTCCCAGTTCTGTGCCAAAAAGGTTAAACGGTCAGCGGTCGCTTCAGGCATTGCAGCCATTGCGGTGCAGCTTGGAAGATCTAATTTCTGCTGTGTGGATAATAAAAAAAGCAGTTCACTTCGAATATTGATCGCCAGGATATCTCCCAGACTACACCTGGCTCCTTCAGCGATCCCTCTTAGTTCTTCCATTATTTCTGCATCATACTCTTCAATGTAAGAAACAAATTCCATCGCTTTTTCCAGGGATTGATCCCAATCCAGCCCAGATCCAGTTTTGAAGGCAGATCGATAGAAGTCGACCGTATTCCGTATAAGTTCCTTACATTGATTTCCATATTGAATTCCACGATTTTGGGGAGATCCTTCAATGGTAATCAATGGAAAGGGTAATTCAGACATTGGATTGCTCCTGGATATGAAATTTATATCAAGTGACAGGCCGCCTGATGGTTACTATTAATGTTTTTCATTGGCGGCTCGGATGCGCTGCACGACGGTTCTGCTATGGGGCAACGCGTATGAAAACGGCAGCCTTTCGGCGGATGCCTGGGATTGGGCACATCCCCTGTTAGAATTGTCCGTTTTTTGACATGCTTCGGATGGGAAACCGGAATGGCAGACAATAGCGCTTGCGTGTAGGGGTGCGCCGGCGAAGCAAAGAGATCATCAGCATCGGATATTTCAATAATTTTTCCAAGATACATCACTGCTATTCGTTTGCATATATGTCGGATAACACTAAGATCATGGGAGATAAAAACATAGGTTAACCCAAGTTCCCGTTGAAGATTCTTGAAAAGATTCAGCACCTGGGCTTGAATTGATACATCCAGCGCAGACACAGGTTCGTCGCATATTATCAAACTGGGATTGAGAACCAGTGCACGTGCAATTGCGATTCGTTGTCGCTGCCCTCCACTGAATTCGTGGGGATATCGGTCTGCCCACTCATAATTGATACCAACCCTTTCCATGAGTTTCTGGACAATCTTCGTCCGGTTGTGACTTCCTCTGACGCCGTGAATTCTAAGTGGCTCGTCTATTATCTTCCCGATTCGTTTTCTCGGATCAAGCGAGCTGAATGGATCCTGAAAAATGATCTGCATCTGTTTGCGGATTCGTTTTAACTCAAGCCTGTTCATCGCAAGCAAATCGGTTCCTTTAAAAAAAACCCGACCATCTGTAACGGGTATCAGGCGTAATAAGAGTCGTGCCAGTGTTGATTTTCCGCAGCCGCTTTCCCCGACAATCCCCAACGTTTCACCTTCGTATATATTAAAGCTGATTCCGTCCACAGCTTTGACAGTTTCTCTTTTACTCCCTATACGCCATGTTCCAACCGGAAAGTGTTTTTTTAGTCCGGAAATTTCTAGAATGGGTGCTGCGGACGTCATGATGTCGCTTCTCCGTAATGATGACAGGATACATAATGATCCTTTTCGGCCTTTTGTAGTTCAGGTGAAACATTTCTGCAAACTTCACTGCTTATCAGGCAGCGAGGTTCGAATGGGCAAAAACTTCGTGCCAGTTCTGTCAGATTAGGCACTCTTCCGGGAATGATGGTCAATTCGTCAACCGGGCTATCGATCTTGGGTATGGATTTGAGTAGTCTGTCAGTGTATGGATGGACCGGATTATCGAATAGATCTGTCACAGTCGCCGTTTCGACAATTTTACCGGCGTACATCACCACTACCCTGTCACATAATTCGGCAACTAACCCCAGATCATGGGTAATGAACAGAATCGACATATCAAACCGATTGACAATGGACTTCATCAGCTCCAGAATCTGGGCCTGGATGGTAACATCCAGAGCTGTCGTGGCTTCATCAGCAATCAGTATGTCAGGGTTGCATCCTATGGCCATCGCTATCATCACCCGCTGCCGCATACCGCCGGAAAGCTGATGTGGATAATCGTTGACACATTTATGCGGAGCCGGTATTCCGACATCCTCCAGGGCTTGTAATGTCAGTTCCCCAGCCTCTTTTCTGGAAATATTCTGATGCTTTAAGAAAACTTCAGCAACCTGACGTCCTATGCGAAACACCGGATTCAAGGAGGTCATTGGCTCCTGGAAAATCATGGAGATCCGATTTCCACGAATCGCCTGCATTTGCCGCTCTGTTTTAGCCCTTAAATCCTGATCCTGGAACAGGATGCGACCACCGGAAACATATCCCGGCTCAGGCACCAGGTTTAGTTGGGCGAGTGCCATCATGCTTTTACCGCACCCACTTTCACCAACGACACCCAGCACTTCACCCCTGGCCAGCTGAAAGGAGACATTGTTGACAGCCTTAAAATCCCTTCCATCTATTCGGAATGTAACAGATAGCCCCTGACAATCAAGAAGATATGGGGATGGCTGTAGCGGATTCATTTAATGCTCTTCATTTAGATTTTTTCCATTCGCGGATCTAAGATGTCTCTCAACCCGTCACCCGTCAGGTTGGCGCCCAGGACAAAAATGGAGATGGCAATCCCTGGATAGATTGATATCCAGGGGGCCTGAAAAATAAAATCACGGCCATCACTCAATATAGCCCCCCAGCTCGATATGGAGGAGTCTCCAAATCCTAAAAAACTGAGCGCTGCTTCGGAGAGGATGGCATATCCGAAAACCACCGTCGAATTGATAATGAGGGGCGGAATACAATTGGGTAGAATGTGATCAAACATAATCCGAAGCGTTCCAGCGCCGCAGGCCCGACTGCTTTCTACATATTCCAATTCCCGAATTGTCAATACCGCATTTCTTGTCAGGCGGGCGGAATTTGGAATAAATACAATGGACAGTGCCAGAATCAAATTGGTAGTGCTGGAACCGAAAGCGGCCATGATAAAAAGGCTCAGCAACAATGCTGGGAATGACATCAGGCCGTCTATCGTACGCATGATAATAAAGTCTGAAACTCCCCCGAAATACCCTGACCAAAGTCCGATAACTGTACCGATGACGGTTGAAATAATTGTGACCAGAAATGACACCTGCAGCGATACGCGCGTCCCGAATATCACCCGGCTGAAAATATCCCGCCCATACTCATCCGTACCCATCAGATATTTCAAATCCGGGTTTTTCAACCGCTCCGTAATGTGAACATCGCTGGGATCAAAGGGAGCGATAAAAGGTGCCGCCAAAGCTATCACTGTCAAAATGATAATAATGGCAAAACCCAATAGGGTAAGTTTATTGGACTTAATGGAGCGGTAAAATCGATATCTGTTTAAGTTCGTCATGGCATTAACTCAGAATCCTTTTTCAATATCGAATCCTGGAGTCCAAAGCTGTCACCAGGATATCTACCAATAAATTCACCAGCATATAGATAACCGCCATATAAAGTACGACCCCCTGGATCATGGGATAGTCCCGATTCATTATCGAATATATGACAAGCCTTCCCATGCCGGGTATACCGAAGATCGTCTCAATGACCACGGTTCCGCCCAGCAGCCAACCGAAATTAATGCCAATGACAGTAACGACCGGAATCAGGGAGTTCTTAAACCCATGCTTTAATATCGAAGCCCAACGGCTTAACCCTTTGGCGCGAGCAGTGCGGATATAATCCTGACGTAATATTTCCAGCATTGATGCCCGCATCATGCGGGCTGAAACAGCGGCCAAAACAATAGCCAGAGAGCAGGTAGGCAGAATCAGGTAGTATATCCCCTGGGAAAAATCCTCAAAAATTGAGACATAGCCGGAAGCGGGCAACCATTGCAGTTTGACCGCAAAAAGAATGACCAGCATAATTCCCAGCCAGAAACTGGGCACCGATACCCCTATCAAGGAAAAAAGCATAACAAAACGATCGGATATTGAATTCTGCCTGGCGGCTGCGATAATGCCGGATGGAATGGCTAT
The DNA here is from genome assembly GCA_018830885.1 of bacterium. GTDB lineage: Bacteria > SAR324 > SAR324 > XYD2-FULL-50-16 > XYD2-FULL-50-16 > JAHJRI01. The sequence goes on from JAHJRI010000106.1 coordinate 7,448, forward strand.
CAGGACGGAGAGGAAAATCGAAAGCAATGCCAGGACCAGCGTATGCGGCAGACGTTCAATGACAGATTGAAAAATAGACCTGCCGGATAGGTAAGATACGCCCATATCACCCTGAAACGTCCGGAGCAACCAGTTGAAATACTGCAACACCAGTGGCTGGTCCAACCCCATTTCGGAACGAAGTGCATTGATTTGTGCTGGCGTCGCATTTATCCCAAGCAATGCCATGGCTGGATCGCCCGGGATAAGGTGAATGAACGAAAAAGTTATCAGCGATACAATAACCAGCACAGGGATAATGGCGATCAGCCTTTTAAACAGATAGGAAAAACTCATTATTATCTTTTAGCGTTGCATACGTCGAGATGTCTATCATCAATAAAAGGCTTCACAAAGTGGATCGGTCGAAGATCCTGAAAAAAGCGGTAAGACAGCGATGTATTCATTGGTCTTCATCCCTCCCGTACATAGGTCCATCTCTGCCGGAAATGGACCTTTGAGCCCGGGGTTACAGGCTGTTACGCATTGCTACTTATCCAGCCAGATATTCCACAGGCGGGTGAGGGATGTTCCCCATGGCTTTAAACCGTGAACCCGCTTGTTGTATCCGTAAAAGAACTCTTCCGAGAAAGTGGGCAGCAGGGGAAGTTCATCAACAAGAATCTTCTGCGCCTGATCATAAGCCGCTTTACGCTTTTCAAAATCGTTGGTGCTGCGGGCAGCAAGCACGATTTTGTCAAATTCGGCGTTTCCCCAGCCGTTATATGTATTGGAACTGTGCAGCCGTGCATAGAAATAGGCGTCCGGATCCGCATGTGCACCGTAACCATAAGAGACGATATCAAACTTTCCGGATTTGTATTTCGCGAACAACGATGTCCAATCCATAAGCTCTAGCTCGGTATTGATGCCGACACTCTTCAACTGGGCCTGAGCGACAACCGCTTGCTTATACATGGGTGCATAGTTCTTACACGTTGTAATCATTAACGTCTCGCCATTATAACGGCTCTTTTTTAGATAGGCTTTGGCTTTTTCGATGTCCTGCTGAGGACCGTATTCGGTTGAATAGTGCTTTGTATACCAGGGTGTAAATGATGGGAAAGCGGCATTAACGGTTACGCCAGGTCCGCCCGTAGCGGCAACAAGCATCTCCTTTTTGTTGATAGCGTATGCAAAAGCCTTCCGCAGGTTGATATCATTCATTGGTGAGCCCGGTTTCGTACCAAACCAGAAATTCCAGAAACTTAATGTTGGCCCGGTGCTGGCGATTTTCACCTGAGGGTTTTTCTCCAGGCGATCCTTTTGACTCACATGAACAAAACCCAGATCAACATCCCCCGCCTCAAGGCTGGCTGCCTGAACAGCGCTCTCTTTTATCGGGCGGATGACAACCTCATCCACATAGGCGGTTTTCTTTCCTCCGGTACCCGTGCTTTGGCCTGCGCCCCCCCAATACTTCTCAAAGCGTTTAAGCTTGATATAGCGATCAGGTATCCATTCAACAAATTCATAAAGACCCGTACCAATGGGATGCTGTATGTTCTTCTTGTTTTCCTCGGACATTGCTTCTTCGGCCGGCATAATACCGACGGTGTAGGGCGAAGCGACACTGATCAGCAGTGTGGCAGTCGGAGCAGACAGTTTCATGACAACTGTATACGCATCAGGTGTATCGATTGACTCGACCGATGCGAATTGGCTCCCAATGGCAGATTGTTTGACCCTTTCAAAAGTCGCCTTAACATCAGCTGACGTCATCTCTTTGCCATTGTGAAACTTGATCCCATGATGCAGTTTGAAGGTATATACCAGACCATTTTCAGATATTTTCCAGGATTCCGCCAAACCTGGAATCACTTTTAATCCCTCGTCGACAGCCAATAATCCTTCGAAAATCTGGCGTGCAATTTCATGATTCTGCCAACCGAGTTTATGAGGATCAAGGCTGCTGATATCCGTTTGAGACATTACCCTGAGTGTTCCCCCGAATTTCGGCTCTGAAGCATAAGTGGTTATCAGGCTGAAACATCCGATAAGCGTTACAATCATTAATGCTAAAGTATGGGTTTTGAGTGAAGAGTAATTCATGTTTATCTCCTTTGTTAATGGATTCCAAACAGTTTGACATCAACTCATTCGGAAAATCATTGTTTTGCAAAGCTTGGGTGGCAAGGCGTTTCTCTGAAACATTTGCAGCTGAGATCTCAGGCTAGCATTACAAACACTGCATGGATGGCTTCAACCCGCAGGAACAAGCCATAAATCGTATGCTACTAAATCGGGTGAAAGGTCCCATTTACGGCATTTCTCATGAGGTTTCAAAAAACTGAACATATTTACCTTTAATGAATATTTAGCGTACGGTCAATTATTTATAGAGATACCATCCATATGTCAAATATTTTCTTAAATTATTTAACTTAAAATCAAATTTTCGATTAAAAACGGTGTGTGTTGAATAATGATATGCTGATATAAGTTCACAAAACAAATACGGTGGATCTCTTATGTCTGGCTTAATTTTTTCCTGAATTGTCTTAACTGTTGCGTATTAAAATGAACTTGAAGTAAATAACGGGAAGATAAAAAAAGTGGTATCTATTCAGTTCAATTTTCGCTCAGCCCCGAAGGCATTGTGTTTCAAGAACCCTGGAAGCCATGAATGGCTTCCAGGAAATCCAGGAGGATTCATACGTTTCTTGAAACACAATACCTTTGGGGCGTATACAGGTGAATAGTTAC
>JAHJRI010000107.1 GCA_018830885.1 bacterium
AAGGACGAAGCCCGCCATGGATCTGCGTTTGCAGGATTGCTGAAACGGTATTTCAAATAGTGATTGTTTCCCTGCCGGTTTCAGGCGGAAAGAGACCAAGCAATTGAATAAACATCCTAACTACAAACGATGCACAAACGATGGAGTCAGTTATGTATCACAAGTTCAATGCAAAAGAGATTCTGGAAATGGCCGAACAGATCGAACGGAACGGTTTTCTGTTCTACACAAAGGCAGCTGAAAGCGTCCAGGGCGATGAGATTAAAAAATTCCTGAGCGAACTGGCCGAGATGGAAGTGGCTCACGAGAAGACATTTGCAGAAATGAAAAACCAGCTGGGATCCCAGGAGAAGGAAGAGGTTGTATTCGATCCTTACGAAGAGACCGCGGCATACCTGCAGGCCCTGGCAGATACCCGCGTCTTCTACGAAAAGGAGATCGATATGAGTTCGGTGGAAGAGGTATTGAAAGCAGCCATCATCGCAGAAAAAGATTCCATCGTTTTTTATCTCGGGATGAAGGACATGGTACCTGAAGGAAAAGGGAAAACCAGGGTGGACGGGATTATCAAAGAGGAGATGAAACACATTCAGATTATCAGTAACGAGCTCATGAAGTATAAGCGATAGAACGCCCTGACGACAGTCCGGCGGGATTTTTCCCCGGATGAGACGGAATTCGTCGTCAACGGGAGGAAGCCTCCTGCGTCAATGACAGCAGTTCAACCCTGAACCCGGTCTGTTTTTCTGATGTGTCAATCCGGTATCTGTTCAGGGACCACTACCAATCAAAACGGAGAATAAAATGGATAAATATGTCTGCTCAACCTGCGACTATGTATACGATCCGGCCATCGGTGATCCGGATAACGGCATAGCCCCCGGAACCCCCTTTGCTGATCTTCCGGACGACTGGGAATGTCCCCTCTGCGGTGTCGGCAAAGACGAATTTGAAAAAGAGGGCTAAACTCAATGAGTGCGCACGAGATCAAAAAAGGGATCTACTGGGTGGGGGCGATAGACTGGGATGTACGGAATTTTCACGGCTATCTGACCCAGCAGGGAACAACCTACAACGCATACCTGGTGGTTGATGAGAAGGTCGTCCTGATCGATACCGTAAAAAAAGATCTGGCAGACCAGATGCTGCATCGTATCCGCCAGGTTATCGATCTGTCAAAAATCGATTATGTCTTGTCCAACCATGTTGAACCGGATCATTCAGGCGCAATCCCCCTGGTCATGAACGCTGCCCCCCAGGCCAGTCTGTTGACATCAAAGAAAGGTGAACAGGGGCTGAGACGTCACTACAAAAGTGACTGGAACTTCCAGGTGGTCGGGACCGGGGACACGCTCAATCTCGGCAGCCGCTCGCTGTCGTTCATCAATACCCCGATGGTTCACTGGCCCGATTCCATGGTGACATACATGCCAGAGGAGAAAATTCTTTTTTCCAACGATGCCTTTGGGCAGCATCTGGCAACGGCCCAGCGATACGATGATGAAATAGGCTGGACATCCGTGAAAAAGGATGCTGCCAAGTATTATGCCAATATCGTGCTGCCGTTTGACAAGCAGGTGAACAAGGCCCTGGCCGCATTGTCGGATGTTGCGATAGAGCTCATTTGTCCCAGCCATGGGATCATCTGGCGTTCGTTCATCCCGAAAATTCTCAGGGAATACCAGAAGTGGTCGACCCATCAGCTGGAACCTAAAGCCCTGATCGTTTACGATTCCATGTGGAACTCGACGAAAAAAATGGCCTGGGCTTTGGAACAGGGTCTTTCCGAGAAAGGGATACCGGTCACGGTGCGGTCTCTGAAAGCCAACCATATTTCAGATGTGATGACGGACGTTCTGACATCCAAACTGATCCTTCTCGGCTCGCCAACCCTGAACAACGGCATGTTGCCCACCATGGCTGAATTTGTCACCTATCTGAAAGGTCTGAGACCCAAAAATCGTCTCGGATTTGCCTTCGGGTCATACGGTTGGGGCGGACAGGCAGTTGGAGAACTGGACAACGTGATGGCGTCACTGAAATGGGAGTGTCCTGTCCCGAGTCTGAATGTTGAGTATGTTCCGGACCAGGAAGAGCTGACGGCCGCGATCGAAGCGGGTCACCAGCTGGCCGAGGCTCTTTTGAAATAGTCAGCAACCCATCCTGAGATTTAACATGTTTTTGCAGTTTTTCCCCGGCACGGCCAATCAGCCTGCCTGGGAAAACTGCGTTTTCAGGGGGTTGATTCTCAAAAACCCGGGGCCGTGATCCCGGTGAAACCTGTTTCAGACAGAAGCAACCATCCAGGCGGACATACCCGTCGGTTGGTGCAGGAAAAAACCAATTCATATCCACACCTGAAAGGGAGAAAACAGTTATGGACCCTGTCTTACTAGCGAGAATCCAGTTTGGTGTCACCATCGGATTTCATTACATCTTCCCCCCCATTACGCTGGGGATGACGGTATTGATTTCAATTTTTCTGGGTCTGCATCTGAAGACCAATGATGCCCTCTACGAAAAAATTGCCCAGTTCTGGATCAGCATTTTTATTGTTGTGTTCTCCATCGGCGTTGCCACCGGTATTGTGATGGAGTTTCAGTTTGGCACCAACTGGGAGAAATACTCCCGGTTTGTAGGGGATATCTTCGGCGCCCCCCTGGCAGCTGAGGGGGTTTTTGCGTTCTTTCTGGAATCGACCTTTCTGGGTGTCCTGATATTCGGTAAAAACAAGGTATCCAAAAAAACCTATTTTGTATCGTCCCTGATGGTCATGATCGGTTCGACGTTGTCAGCTTTTTGGATCATCGTGGCCAACTCCTGGCAGCAGACACCCACCGGCTATGCCATCGTGAATGGTCGTGCGGAACTGACCGATTTTTTTGCAGCCGTGTTCAATCCATCCACCATACCCAGGTTTACTCACGCTGTCGTCGGTGGCTGGGTTGCCGGATCCTTTTTCGTGGCAGGATTGAGTGCCTATTTTCTTCTCAAGAAACAGCATCTGGTGTTTGCCAAGAAATCCATCAAAATCGCCCTGATCTTCGCCCTGATCAGTTCTGCCCTGCAGATCGAACTGGGTCATATCCATTCGGTACAGGTAGGACATACCCAGCCGGAGAAAATGGCTACCTTTGAAGCGCTGTATGAAACCCGGAAGGCAGCCCCGCTGGTCCTGATGGGCATACCCAACGAAAAAGAGCAGAAGATCGACTATGAAGTCAGCATACCCGCCCTGCTCAGTATCCTGCTGGCCTTTGACCCGGATTATGAAGTCAAGGGGCTGAACGAATTTAAAAAAGAGGATCTGCCACCCATCATGCCCACATTTTTCTCCTACCGGGTCATGGTCGGCCTGGGATTCTACTTTTTAATGATAGCGCTGATCGGGGTTTATCTGAACTGGAAGGATACCATTGCCAACAGTAAACCCTACCTGGTCCTGTTGCTGTTGACGATCCCGCTGCCCATTATTGCCAATGAGATGGGCTGGATTGCGGCGGAAATGGGCAGGCAGCCCTGGATCGTCTACCGCGAATTGAGAACGGCGGATGGCATATCAACCGTGGTTTCAGCAGGTGAGGTCCTGTTTTCCCTTATCCTTTTCAGTGGCCTATATCTCTGTATGTTCGCACTGTTTCTCTTTCTGATTACCAAAAAAATGAAAAAAGGCCCTGTTGCAGCAAAAGCGGGTTATTAATTAACGGGTCTGCCATCCGGGCAAAACATCATAGCACAAACGGATGCACGTAAACAGATATCATTGATAAGGAGAAAAGATGGATTTAAATATTGTCTGGTTTTTATTAATCGGGGTATTGCTCGTCGGTTACGCGATTCTGGATGGCTTCGATCTGGGAGCTGCCATTTTACAGCTGTTTGCAAAAAAAGAGGAGGACAGGAACGCCATCCTCAAGTCAATCGCCCCGTTCTGGGACGGAAACGAAGTCTGGTTGCTGACGGGCGGGGGGGCAATTTTTGCAGCTTTTCCCCATGTCTACGCAACCGTTTTCAGCGGTTTTTACCTGGCAATGATCCTCCTGCTGGTCGGGTTGATTTTCAGGGCGCTTTCCATTGAATTCAGAAACCAGGTAGACTCCCCGGCCTGGAAAAAATTCTGGGACAAGGCCTTCTCGTTTTCCAGCCTGCTGGTCGTGTTGCTGCTGGGTGTGGCATTGGGCAATATTTTTATCGGCATTCCCCTGGATGGGCAAATGAACTACACGGGCTCCTTTTTTACCCTGCTGCGACCGGTTCCTCTGTTTGTCGGTCTGACAGGTGTTTTTATGATCTGTACCCAGGGAGCGGCCTTTCTGCTGCTGAAAACCGATAAAGCACTGTATCAATCGGCCCGGTCATGGGTCCGGATGAGCTGGCTGCTTTTCGTTGTCTTTGCCGTCCTGACGACAATCATCACCGCTTTGACGGATGCTTCCAAAATCAGCCTGCTGTTCAGCAGTGTTGTCGGTTATCTGGCCACCCTTCTCTTGCTGGCGGGGGTGATTCTGGTGCCGCTCTTTCTGAAGAAAGAGGCCAATTTTCGGGTCTTTCTGGCCTCCTCGGCGATTATCGGCGCGATGTTCCTGGTAGTGGCAGGCACTATTTTTCCCAATATGGTCCCGGCCCAGATTCCAGAATACAGTCTGAATATTTACAATGCATCGTCCAGTCAAAGGACCCTTTTTGTCATGTTGATCATCGCCCTGATCGGCATGCCGATCGTTCTGGGCTATACCGCTTTTGTCCACAGGGTTTTCCGCAAGTAAGCCCGTAACTGGAAACAACAACCAGTCGATGTTGACAGCATCGAGCGCCAGGGACCTGGCGTTTCGTTGCGGAAAAGGCAGCTGGTTTTTAATATTATCGCTCCCGGAGGTTTCCTCGCTCCCTCCCCGCTTCTGTCTGCAACCGCGGGGCTATTGCGGGTGAAGGACGATCTCTGCTAAATCAAATAGTTATCCTGTTTATGGAAGTCAAAATAGAATCGATTGAGGATGTCTCGCGTCTCCTGGAAACGCAGGGATATATCAGTTCCATCGATATTGCCACCATTGTCTATCTTGCCATCAAGATGCAGCGACCGATACTGGTGGAAGGCCCCGCCGGTGTTGGTAAGACGGAACTGGCCAAATCCCTCTCCAGGGCATTATCCCTCGAACTGATTCAACTGCAGTGTTATGAGGGCCTGGATGAATCCAAGGCCATCTATGAGTGGGAATATGCCAAACAGCTGCTTTACACCCAGATTTTAAAGGAGAAGATCAGTGAGGTGATCGGCACCACCGACGATCTGAATGCATCCATTAAAAAACTGGTCCAGCTGGAGGATGCATTTTTTTCTGACCATTTTTTATTGGCCCGCCCCCTGCTGAAAGCCATTCGCTCCAAAGAAAGATCAGTGCTGTTGATCGATGAAGTGGACAAATCCGATCCTGAATTCGAAGCCTACCTGCTGGAGATATTGAGCACCAACGAAATCACCATCCCTGAACTGGGGACACAGGTAGCCCTCAAAATCCCGATCGTTTTTCTGACATCGAATAATGTCAGAGATTTAAGCGACGCCCTCAAGCGTCGGTGCCTGAACCTCTATATCGATTTCCCGTCGCCGGAACTGGAAATCAGGATCGTCACCTCAAAATTTCCAGGGTTATCAAAAAAACTGATCCAGCATCTGGTGCAATCTATCCACAACATCCGAAAACTGGAGATCAAGAAAATGCCGTCCATCTCCGAAACCCTGGATTGGGCCAATGCGTTGCTGACATTGCAGGTCGAAGAGATCACCCCGGAGGATCTGAGAAAAACGCTCGGTATCATCAGCAAGTACAAAACAGACATGGATCAGATCATGGAAGCGGCAGACAAGGTTCTGGGAGTGAGTGCATGATCAGCATGATGCTCCAGTTTACCAACTACCTCCGGTATGAAGGGTTTACCGTGTCCACGGCCGCCCTGCATAACGCCATTGCCTCACTCGAATGGGTCAATCCGGTTAAAAAGGAGCAGTTTTACGCCGCCATGGAAGCCTGCCTGGTTCAGAATATCGAGGATCGGGAGAAGTTTTCCCGGTATTTCAGGCGGTTTTTTGAGGACAAGACCCCGCTGGCGTTCGAACACCAGGATGCTTCGTTTCGCATGCAGGTGGCCGAATTTGCAAAAGAGATCCGGATTGACGGAAACTATGTCAGCCATATCATCGCTGACTATATTGAGGGAGACGTCCTGGGTCTGATGGAAAACATCGGGGATGAAATCCCCTTTCGGCCTGTTTACAATGATGTAGCCTCGGGCAGCGGAATGACCAAGGAGCAGGTCAGAAAAGAGATCATCAAACGAATCAACCTCCTGGTGGATGAAGCAGAAGATTTTGCAACCGTCTCCTACCATATGCCCCGGGACAAACGGGAAGCGCTGAGTGATTTTTTGCTTGAAAGATTGAAGGAAGCGGCCGCCCTGATTAAACCGGATCCGTTTAACAAGTTTGGTCGTCGGCAACTGATGCCCTGGGAAAAACAACGGACCATCTCGACCATCAGTTTTGACAAACTGGCTCTGGACGAACACGAAAAAGTCAGGGCGGAGGTTGAAAAAATTGCCCAGAAGCTGAAGGATGCCCTTTCCCGCCAGAAGAGAAGATCATCCAGGGGGCACATCGATATCAAGAACACCATCCGCAAATCCATGAAATATGGGGGGATCCCCTTCAAGATCAGCATGAAAACCGCCAGCCGGAAGAAGGGAAAAATTGTGGCGTTGTGTGACATCTCGATGTCTGTTGCCTTCGCAGCCCAGTTTATGCTCCTCCTTCTCTACCGGTTGCAGAACCGTTTTTCAAAAATCCGCTCTTTTGTTTTTATTCGCAATACATTTGAAATATCACACTTTTTCACCAAGCATCCCCTGGAAGTCGCCCTCCAGAAAGCCGTTCAGCAGCACAATATCGGTATGGGGCAGCTGACCAACTATGCCAATTCCTTCAAATCCTTTCTGGATTCATACCCGAATGTGATCAACAAGGATACCACGCTGCTGATCATGGGAGACGCCCTGAACAACCACAACGATCCCAAGGTGGAGTACCTGAAGAAAATGGCCGAAAAAGCGGCCAGAACCATCTGGCTGAACCCTGAAGAAAAACAGTACTGGTATTCACCCAGCAGCGCCGTCTCCGATTATGAACCGATCTGCACCCAGATGGTGGAGTGTGCGACCATCGATCAACTGTCCGATTTTGCCAAAAAACTGATCCTCTAGTGCGGTGTTTCAAATAGACTGGCCATGATCGTCAAAGGCCCTGATTTCGTCCGAACACCCCCGGAGAAAAACCTGTCCTGTCAGTTTTTCCTGCCGGGTTTTTGCCCTTGAAGCGGAAAAACGGCCGTCTGTTAGACCCGAAACGGTTTCCGGATAAAAATAATCATGCCTGCGGGCAGCCTATTGCTGTCACCCTTGCCAGTTTTCCGGCTCCAAACCAAATATTCGATTCTTCTGGCCCCATCTTTGCTGATGAATAAGGAAACCTCTCTGAATGGCAATCGCTGTTATTTATTCGTTGCAATGGAGGTCTGATACCGCTAGTCTCCATTTGCAGGAGAAGATACGCTTCTGGAAGTGACTTATTTGAACAACCTGTTATTGGAGGAAAAGGAGGGACATGACCATTTGTGTCCCCGCTTTTCCAGCTGGGAACCAGGGCTTTTTTATTCAACGCTGTGCCCCGACCCTGGAAAACCGTTCACCATCAGTCTAACCTACCGTAAAAGTGAAGACCGGCTAAGAAAAGGCAAAACATGATAAAGAAAGTGTTCAGGCTGGATCTGGAACAGATAAAGAAAAGTGTTGCTGACAAGTTCTATCGATCCACCGACAAGTTCCAGGAAAAGATCGGTCTGGAGCTGGAGTCGTTTCCCTTTGCAAAAAGCGAGGCCGGTAAACTGATACCAGCCGAGATCGTTGAAGATACCGGCAGCGGAACCTTTGACTTGATCCGACAGGATGCCCTGTTGAACCGGGGGTCCTTTATCCCCGGCAATGATGATGGCACCCATGTGCTTGTATCAACTTCCGGGGGGCAATTGAGCTATGAACCCGGCGGGCAGCTGGAATACAGCTCGTCATCCCGGGAAGACCTGAAATCGGTCATCAGAGAAGTGTCTGAACATGTGGGCAGGATTGAGGCGATCCTGGCAGAAAACGAGATCCGCCTGTTTCATGGGGCGATCAATCCCTGGTATGGCGTTGAGGAGGTTGGACTCAAAATGAGAAAACCCCGCTACCGTGCCATGGACCGGTATTTCGCCGAGATTGGACCCTACGGGCAGCAGATGATGCGATTAACGGCCTCACTGCAGGTCAATCTGGATTTCGGAGATCGGGAAACCGCAGGTAAACGCTGGCTGGCAGCAAATCTGCTGGCGCCTGTCTTTAACGCCATTTTTGGCAATTCCCCGTTCATGGGCAGACAATACACCGATACCCGGAGCTATCGCTCACTGGTCTGGCAGAAACTGGATCCCAGCAGGACCGGTTTTCCCCATTTATCAAACATTCCAGGCACGGAGACACAGCCCGAAGCGCAGTATCGGCATTTTGCCCTGAATGCTGCTGTCTTTATGCTGCCTGACGAGGATGGGGTCCCGGGGTATCGAACAAACCATTTCACTTTTCAACAATGGATGGACAACGGATTCAACGGCTGGTTTCCTGAGATGGCAGACTGGGAAACCCACCTGACCACCCTGTTTCCCGAAGTCAGACCCAAGGGATTTATGGAATGCCGGTTCGTTGACGGTCTGTCGAAAGCCTGGTGGCCTATTCCGGCGATTCTTCTCTCGTCGATTATTTATAGTGCGGAGGCGACAGAAGCAGTCATAAGCCTGTTAAAGAAAGATTTTCAGCGGCTGGGGAAAATGCAGCACCGGGCTTCCATTGCCGGTGTCAGCGCTTTTCCGGAGATTGCCAGACGGGTTTTTGAAATCGGTTTGCAATCGACCCGCTACCAGGCTGAACCGGATCTGCTGGCTTACTGTGAACGGTTTTACCTGAACTACACCTATCTGGGGCGATCTCCCGCAGATGAACTGATCCGACTGAACAATTGGGCCGTTTTTGATATGCACCAATATGATGAGTTTGACAAAAGAACCCTTGATATTGCTGAACCACCCGAATATGCCCTGATCAACCCCCTGCCGCTAGAAAATCCGGCCGAGCCGGTCATCCGCTCGATCCATCCGGATCCCGTCATTCAGACACCGGTGATCAGCAAAGCCAATTGTTTCGGTTTAAGCTGCTGAGAGGCTGCAGGCAAGGGTTCTTCCCGGGCGGGAGCATGCTCTGGAAAGAGTTGTTCCAGGGAGAACCAGTGAATCCGGTTAACAGGCCGTTGATCACTTCCTGAACAGATCGGTACTCAGGTATCGTTCCCCGGTGTCCGGCAGCAGTACAACAACCCATTTGCCCTTGTTTTCCGGCCGACTGCCGATCTTCAGGGCCGCCCACACGGCCGCCCCCGAGGAGATCCCGCACATCAGGCCCTCCATTCTGGCAAGGTTCTTCGCCGTCTCCAGCGCCTGCTCATTGGTAACCGTGATGATTTCATCCAGGATTTCGATATTCAGAATTTTGGGGATGAAACCGGCACCAATACCCTGTATTTTATGAGGCCCCGGGCTGCCGCCGGACAACACCCGGGAATTGGTGGGTTCAACAGCAATGGCCTTGAGAGAGGGTTTTTTCTGTTTCAGGGTTTCACCAACACCGGTGATGGTGCCGCCCGTACCGACACCGGCCACAAAAAAATCGATCCTGCCGTCCGTATCCTCCCAGATCTCAAGTGCCGTGGTTGTTCTGTGTATCTGGGGGTTCGCCGGATTTTCAAACTGGTTGGGCATAAAGGCCCCGGGGGTTTTTCCCAGGATCTCTTCGGCTTTCCCGATGGCACCCTTCATCCCCTCACTGCCGGGGGTCAGCACCAGCTCGGCACCCAGCTGGCTGAGAAGATTTCGTCTCTCGAGACTCATGCTGTCCGGCATGGTCAGAATCAGTTTCATGCCTTTTGCAGCGCATACCATGGCCAGGGCCAGACCCGTATTCCCGCTGGTCGGTTCCACGATGGTCGACCCCTTGTTAATCAATCCTTTTTCCTCCGCAGCAGCGATCATGGCATTCCCAATCCGGTCCTTGACACTGCCCAGCGGATTTCTGGATTCGACTTTGGCCACGATCCGGGAAACTGCACCCTCGGCTATCCTGTTTAAGGTCACCAGGGGGGTGCAACCGATCGTTCGGGTGATATCCGAGTATAACCGTTTCATCTCATTCTCCTTTTAACTGTATCAAACAAAAACGCGGCTGCTCACCGGAGCGGGGGAAATGCCCCCTTATGTGCCCTGCGGTCACCCAGCCTGCCGTCCGTATCCGGGGAATCACTCTCGTCACAGAATTGAGGGTTGGCAGGGGTCACCCTGCAGGTCCTGCGGAGGTCCAAAAAGAGATGGCACGCGCATCGTCCTGCGGCTGGCTGTTTATACCAGATAAGGCCTTCGGCATGCCAATCTAAACTGCAACTTTCAAACCAACATTGACCCACCCCGCAGCAAGTGAGAAGCGAAACTTGCAGCTTCGAAAGGGGGTTCGACCATCATTCCGACGAAAGTCGGGATCCAGAAGGATCGGAATCCAGAAGGATTTTACCCGGATCCCGGCTTTCGCCGGGGGGGGGGGCCGGTTCGACCCCCACACAGGGTAAAAAACCAGGGACGGTGACCTAGTCCGATTCCCCCCAGGGGTACTGGAACAGCATGGTCAACTGAGACCCCTCCTCACCGGTGGCCCAATCCAGACGGTACACATTGCCGGACTCGGCGACGAAGCGAAACCCGCCGCCATAAGAGGATCGGGTGATCTTGCCCAGATCCGCTTCCGTTTCAGAAACACTACCCTCCTCCCAGAAAAAAGCCAGTTGAAAGGCATGAACGATATCCTTCAGGAAATAGAGATCGATCTTTGAATTCTTGGTATTGAAATTCCAGCGGAACTCGGTCCCGCGCAGTTCGGTATGGGCCCCCTTGTAACGGCCTTCCGGATAGGAACGGAGACGGTACGCACCGCCCAGGCTGAGGGAAGACCCATATTTGTTGGCCGCTGCCGTATTCTGCGCATCGGACAGGATAGCTGCCTCACATCCCTGTTGATCCGGCAGATAAGGACAAAAGCCGATCCCTTTTTCAATGGCGATGGCAGTGATATCGGTATTGCCTTCCCGTCTGACCGTGGCATCCGAGCGGGTGTAGTGAAACACCCAGGTGCTGTCTTCAAAAATCGGGATATAGAGGGTTGCACTGCGGGTCAGGATGTCATAGTCCGGTTCATCATCGGCATCAGCCGGGTGTCGGGTGGAGGTCTGCTTGAGACGGATACCGCTGCGGGGGTCCGTGCGATCATCCGTCAGATCGAGCTGCACGCCGTAGGCGGTTTCCCGGGAACCCATCTCGTCCGGATTGTCATAGTGTCTGATCAGGTTTTCATCCGGATCATAAATATCGGTGGCCCGTGCGGCCCAGTCATCCATCTGGTACCAGAATTCCAGCCGGCGATCCAGCAGGGTCATGATGGCCCGGACCTGGGACTGCTGATATTTATCGCCGACAAAGGTATTGTAGTCCTCCTGGTCCGTATCCATCCCCCGGCTGCTGTACATGGTTACACCAAACTTCGAGATACCCATGTGACTGGCATTGAGAAAAAGGAACCGGTCAACCAGAAAGATCTCATTCACCAGCAGATAGTATCCTTCCGCATCCCCATTGAAACCCAGCAGGATGGCATCCGTCTGGGTTTCAAACATGTTGCCGGCATAACCGACCAGCACCAGGCCCGTCCCGATACCCGGATAACTATAGGGCACCGGAAGAATCAGATAGCCCGGGGTATCAATAAACTGATCCCTGCGCCGTTCAAACATGAAAGAAAAAGCAGATACCGTAAAGAGACCGAGCAGCAGGATCAGGATGATCAGAAACCGGCCCGCCTGTATCGCCACTGACATCCGATCGGGAACCCTGTCTGACTGCCTGACTGCTGTCTGTCTGACCAACCTGTCTGTGTCCATTGCCCTCCACTGATGGGAAAGATCTTGCCCTGAAGTCACATCCCGCAACCGGGGTCCTCCGGTCGAATTGCCCGGATGTTCCTGATATTTATTGAATCAAACCTACTTGAGACCGCGTTGTTCGTCAACTATTTATCGGCCCCGGGCAGGGGATTTCAGTCCGATGCGACCGTTCACCTGCCGCTGATGGGGGTGATGCTGGGATCTAGATCCCGGGAACCGTGACAACACTGTCTTCCGGTTGCTGACGGAGGCAGG
>JAHJRI010000108.1 GCA_018830885.1 bacterium
GAACCTTGGAAGCCAGGGATGGCTTTCAGGAGCTCCATGGATTGACTCGTGCGTTTCTTGAAAGACCGCCCCTTTGGTTCGGTAAGTTCGAAAATTTTAACAAATCAAAGTGCCCTTAATTGATTTTGGCAGCTTCATAGCCAATGATGGCTTTTTTTCTGGACGACCCCCAACGGTACTGATGTGTGGCACCACTTTTTGCGATGACACGATGGCAAGGTATTAAATAACCAATCGGATTAATGGCAATCGCATTTGCCACTGCTCGAAATGCGGTGGGACGACCGATATATGTGGCAATATCCTGATACGAAACTACTTTTCCTTCAGGAATGGATAATAATGCCTGCCATACGTTCACCTGGAAATTGGTTCCTTTCAAATGCAAGTGGAACGGACGCGATATTGTGGATGGTTCAATGTTGAATATTCTGCTGATTATTGCTGCAGATTGTTCTGTGTTGACGATAAAGTTTGCTTCTGGCCAGGCCATCGTCAATTGATGAAACGCTTCCAATCTGCCTTCTTCCGGGACAAATCCAAGATGGCAAATTCCACGGGATGTGCTCGCAACAAGGCATTCCCCAAATGGGGTGGACCCATATCCATAGTGAATGTCCAGGCCCGCTCCCATCTGTTTGTATTCACCCGGTGTCATCGCTTCAAAGCTGATAAAAAGATCATGCAGGCGACCTGGGCCTGATAATCCCGCGTCTAATGCTGCGTCGAGTAAACTGCGGGATTCCACCAGTTTTTCTTTTGTGTATTCCAGTGTCAGATACTGCATGAATTGATTTGGGGTTACGCCAACCCATCTTTTAAATAGCCGATTAAAATGAAATTTGCTCATGTAAACGCTCTTTGCCATTTGTTCTAAGGTCGGTTGGGATCTATAGTGAGTCTCAACAAACCGAATTGCTTTTTCAATTCGCTCATAATCTTCTGATTCATTTGAAAAGTCGGTGTAAGCCATTTGTTCCTCCGTTGCTTTACTAAATACAATAATTGAGTCGCAAAAAGCTGACCACCCGAATCTTGCTATAAATCCCAGCAAGATTCGGGTGGCTCATTTGAACTCTCCCTACGCATAATAATGGGGGTGACAGCATACCTATTTCAAAAAGCCCAAAAGACAAGATCAAGTTTTATCACGCATCACTCTCCCATGGGTGTTTTTAAAAATAGGTTTTCTCAATTCTGGGCGAGCTACCGACCATCCTCTCCGGTAACCCGATCATGATAAAATCCAGAGGAGATCCCCCATTTTACCCCAACCTCTTCCCTGTCAATTCCAGCAACGGTTGTAACCGCATCAGACAATGGCCATTCTGATATCGATTAAGATCTTGCCTGATGGTTCGTGTGTCCCGGAAGGTAACGGAAGTGATTTATACCGGAACCTGCTGTTCAGGGGTTTTGAAACCGGAGGGACCATGCCAGGACCGTCACTGTCAAACCCAGGACGGCCATGAAAAAAGCACCTGCCAGAAAAGCGCCGGTGATGTCCACCAGGGCACCCATCACAAACGGCCCCAGCACCCCTCCGATTTCAGCCACACAGAAGAACAGTCCACCCGCAGCTCCCATGTGCCGGGAACCGATTTCCGGGGAATCCATCAGGATCAGCAGCATCAGTGGCATGATGCCGGAATTGGCAATGCCGAGGAGAACCAGACCACTGACCAGTGCGATGCCCGTTGCCGTTGTGACAACGAAAATCAGGGCGGCAGAGGTCAGGGCGAAAACAGCGATGGCTTTGCCTCTCAGATGGTGGGGTATCCAGCGGGGGACAAAGATAATGGCCGGGATGGCCGATATCGAGGGAATGGAAGCGGCAAAACCGGCCATGGCCGGTGAGAGGCCCCCCGTCTCCATGATCTTGGGCAGCCAGCTGCTCAGACCATGAAAAATGCCGAATGAGCAGAGACCCATCAGCAGAATCACCTGCACCCGCCGAATGCTGATCAGCCTGCGGAAAACCCGAAGCATGGCTTCGCTCTCATCCCCGGCCGAAGCCGGTTTGTCCCTGGCCAGGACAACCCAGAGAACCGCGATCAGGAAGGCGATGGCGCCATACAGGACAAAAGTGGCCCGCCAGTTGTCATGGAGCCGGGGCATGACCAGGCTGTTGGTCAACGCCAGCGCGGCCAGTCCCCCGCCGATGTTTCCTGCCATAAAAATGCCGATGGCGGTACCGCGGCTTTTATCCTCAAACCAGAGTGCAATGGCCTTGGGGCCGCCGATGGATATCATGGGTCCACCGACACCGAACAGCGCAACCGCGAACAGCATGGACAGAAATCCGGTGGGGAAATATCGCAGGCAGGCGGAGAATGATATGACCAGGGCCCCGACAAACAGGGATTGACGAATGCCCCACCGGTCAATGATGGGGCCGTTGACCAGGGAAACCAGGATATAGGTGACCTGCCAGGCCCCCAGGATAAGACCCATTTCGGCATAGGAGATGCCGAGGTCTTGGATCATGGGGGTCACCAGAGGAGCGATGGCCCGGGAGATCAGACCGAATGATGCATAGAGTCCGCAGAGCAGCCCCAGGATAACCCAACGGTAGGCCGGGAGTGAGATGTTCAGGCTGTCTTTCAAGGGTGGTGGCTCCCGGTTCTGTTAGAGGGAACAGCGCAATTTTGTCAGCAGAAACCCAGCATAAAGTGTCACCTCCCATCTGTCAATGGCATCAGCACGGGATCAGATCCGACCGCAGCAACCAGGGTCTTGGGCGACGGTGCCATCCCAGGGTTGTCAGGGTGAAACCAAAAGAGATGTAGGTGATAATGGACGCGCATAAAAAAACCTGTTAGGGTTACAAAACTATTTTAACAGGAACCCACGGAATGCTAACACAAATCTAACAAATCCCTAATCTGGCGCTAATAGAGTTGTACAATACTGAAATCATGGTGTAAATAAAAAGGTGACCCTCACAATGAACTTATCCTCCGCTAACAACGCGCTAACAATCAACACTGAGAATATAAATCGGGGAACATGCCGTATCTGCCGCATCCCCATTTTGAATATTTCCTGATTGAATCGTTTCAGACCTATTTACCTGGAGGTAAACCATGATGAAAACAGTTCGGTTTTCAGCAAAAGTATGCCTGGTTCTAGTGACCGGCTTTCTGTTTGTACTCGAGGGCTTTGCCCTGGATGTGGACCAAAATCTTCCCTCATATAGCAAAACCAGTGGTGTTTCCGGCAGCATGAAATCCATCGGCTCCGACACGCTGAACAACCTCATGACATACTGGTCGGAAGGGTTTCGCTCCCGCTATCCCGGTGTGAAGGTGGAAATTGAGGGCAAGGGTTCTTCAACGGCCCCGCCGGCACTGATCCAGAGTACCTCCCAGTTCGGGCCCATGTCCCGGGAGATGAAGTCCAAAGAGGTGGATGCATTCGAAAAGAAATTCGGCTACAAACCGGCGCGGGTGAGGGTTGCTGTTGATGCCCTGGCTGTCTTCGTACACAAGGATAATCCCATCAAGTCCCTGTCCCTCAAGCAACTGGATGCCATCTTCTCGAAGAACAGAAAGGGGGGATATCCCAAGGTGATCAAGACCTGGGGTGATGCGGGGGTCACCGGTGAATGGGCCAACAAGCCGATTTCCCTTTACGGACGGAACTCTGCATCCGGGACCTACGGCTACTTCAAGGATGTCGCGCTTTTCAAGGGGGACTACAAGGACACGGTGAAGGAACAGCCCGGCTCTTCCGCCGTCGTACAGGGTGTCGCCACCGACAAGTATGGCATCGGGTATTCCGGGGTGGGGTATAAAACCGCTGATGTCAGAATCGTCCCGCTCTCCGTTGAAACCGGTGATACCGGCTATGATGCCAATTCCACCAACGCTTACAGCGGTGACTACCCGCTGGCCCGGTTTCTCTATGTGTATCTGAACAAGCAGCCGAA
This sequence comes from bacterium, assembly GCA_018830885.1. Taxonomy (GTDB): domain Bacteria; phylum SAR324; class SAR324; order XYD2-FULL-50-16; family XYD2-FULL-50-16; genus JAHJRI01. The sequence goes on from JAHJRI010000108.1 coordinate 3,932, forward strand.
TTCGACCCTGGATCCCTTGAGGGCCGAATTCATCAAGTTTGTTCTCTCGCAAGAGGGACAGACGATTGTGATCAAGGACGGTTTTTACCCGGTCTCCAACTTTATCGCAACACAGGACAAGGCAGCCCTGGGTATTCGTTGATTTTATGCAGCCACTCCCGACCAGCCCGTTGGCCGGTTCTCCTTTTGGCGCACCGGTCAAACCTGGTCCCCTGGCGAAGGTAAACGGGTGACACGATTGATCGTTTTGGTATACACGGGAAATTGGCCCCTTTTTTTACATAACCTGTATCTATGAGCAAATCCAACCATCCGGTGGAGAACAAGGGGAATCCCCCGCTGCCACTGAAAATGAAGCGGGTCCGGCGATCGGTCATCATTTTCGATCGCCTGGCCGACTGGATCATCACGGTCGGTGGCATATTTGTCATCCTGGCTGTTCTGGGAATTCTGATCTACCTGGTCAAGGAAACCATTCCGCTGTTCAGGGGGGGCCAGATCACCGCTTCCTGCGGCTACCAGCTACCCGCCCAACCGGGAAAAATCCTGGCCACCGGGATGGATGAGTACCAGACCATCGCCTATATTATGTATGGGGATGGAACCCTGCAGATTTTTCACACCCGGACCGGCGCTTCACTCGGTGGAGAGAAACTGGACCTGGGGGGGAGTCAAATCGCATCCATTTCCGAATCCACCGACAAACGCTACCTGGCCCTGGGCTTCACCAGCGGGCTGGTGCAGCTGATGGAAATCAGCTTCCCCTATGAAATCATCAACAGCGATGAACTGCCCGCAGGTGCGACCCGTCTCGATGATCAGGACAGTGCCCTCGGGAAGGTGGTTTATTCGAGAATTCCCGGCAACCAGGTCAGACGCTCCAGGTTCCAGATTACCCGGGAGGACCCGGTGGTGGTCAGTTCCGTGGGCAATCCCATCGTCGCGATTGATTACCACGTCAGCGGCGAGGCGGAACGTAAGACCAGAGCCTTTGTGACCGTCGAAGCCGATGGCCGGGCCACGCTCAACGTCATCAAAACCCGGGTCAACCTGATGACCGGTGTCCGCACGAACGACATCAAACGGACTGAACTGCCGATGCCGCAGCTGGACGCGGCGATCCATGCCGTTCTCATGACGGACAGCGCCGACAGGGTGCTGATCGTTACGGAAAACGGCCGGGCCTATCGTTATGATACCTCTGATTTTAACAGTCCGCTTCTGGCAGAGGTGACGCCGCTGCTTCCTTCCGGCACAAAATTGAAACGGATCGGATTCCTGAGTGGCAACCAGTCGATTGTGGTGGGTGGTGCCAACGGTTCCCTGTTTATCTACTTCGTGATCAACGACCGGAAAAGGGGGACCCGGGATGGCAAGGCCCTGGTGAAAGCAAGGGCGTTTCCCGACAGCCGGCTGCCCATCACCGGTTTTTCCCCCTCCAGCCGGGGAAAGGGGTTTGCAGTCGCATACTTAGATGGGAGTTCAACCATTCTGCACGGCACCAGCCAGAAACGGGTTCTGGAATTCGGGGCCAGGGCTGACAGCACCATTGCGGGCATCGCCCTCTCACCCCGGTTTGACGGTCTGCTGCAGATCTATACGGACCGATTTGTGCGGTTCCATGCCTTTTCAGTCCCCCATCCCGAAACCACCTTCTTTACCCTGTTTCAGAAAGTCTGGTATGAGGGTTATGAAAAACCGGCCTATACCTGGCAGTCATCGGCTGCCAGCGACGACTACGAACAGAAATTTTCCCTGATACCGCTGATCTTCGGCTCCATCAAGGTGGCGCTCTACTCGCTGCTCTTTGCGGTCCCCATAGCCATCCTCGCCGCCATCTACACCTCTGAATTTGTGCATTTCCGGGTGCGAAACACCGTCAAACCCGCCATGGAAATGATGGCCTCCCTGCCGTCGGTGGTGCTCGGATTTGTGGCGGCCCTGGTGCTGGCCCCGATTGTCGAAACCTGGATTGCAGCGGTCCTGGTCGCTTTTCTGGTTGTCCCGGCAGCCCTGATCCTGGGGGCGTTTTTCTGGCAGATGCTGCCCCAGTACCTGATTGTCCGCTGGCAGGGAGGCCCCAAGCTGTTCCTGATGTTCTGCCTGGTTGCCGCTGCCCTGGGGATGACCCGCACAATAGGCCCCTGGATGGAAGACCTGTTCTTCAACGGAGACTTCAAGGCCTGGCTCAACCGGGATGTGGGCACCGCGGAACCCTTCCTGTTCCTGGTGCTGCTTCCGATCGTGTTCATGTTGGTGGCCATGGTTTCCTCCCGGCTGGCGAAACCGGTGCTGTCCCGGTGGACAAAGAATTCCGGGAGGGTCGTCCATGTTGTCATCGATATCCTCTACTGGGTTCTGTCGACGGCGGTTGCCATCTTTGTGGCATACCAGCTGGGGGGGTTACTGGCTTTTTACGGTTTTGACGCCCGGGGGGGGGTGATCAACACCTATGCCCAGCGAAATACGCTGGTTGTCGGCTTTGCCATGGGATTCGCCGTGATTCCGATTATCTATACAATAGCCGAGGACGCACTCCACTCTGTGCCGGATCATTTGCGGGCCGCCAGCCTCGGCTGTGGTGCCACCCAGTGGCAGACAACGCTGTACGTAGTGCTGCCGGCGGCTATCAGCGGTGTTTTTTCCGCGGTCATGATTGGCATGGGCCGGGCTGTCGGGGAGACCATGATTGTCGTCATGGCGGC
>JAHJRI010000109.1 GCA_018830885.1 bacterium
AATATGGACACCCTGGCGACTGAAAAAGCCGTATTGGATGTCGGTGCCGATGCTGAATTTTTGCTGAAACGGATTAAAGAAACGAATGACCAGTATGATTTTGTAGTCATCGACGCCCCTTCATCCACCAACAATATGGCCATTAATGCCATATACGCATCAGACCTGATTATCCTGCCACTGCAGTGTGAAAATCTGGCGATCAAATCATTGAAACGTTTTTTACGCTCCTTTAACGAGCTCAAGAGCAACTTTACCAACAAAGATCTTCGCCTGGCCGGTATCCTGCTGACCATGTTTGATCGTAAGATCGAGATCCACCGGCGGATCGGGCAGCAGATTTACAGGACCCTTTCCGACTCTGTTTTTGAAACGATTATCCCGCGAAACGAGACCATTGTGGAATCCAGCGCTCTGGGTAAATCGGTTATCACCTACAACCTGAGATCGATCGGGGCAACGGCCTACATTCGGCTGATGAATGAACTGGTTGACAAGTTCGATCTCCGATAATCCATCATGTCTACCTCCAACCGTCGCAAAGCTAGAATTCTCGCCTATCAGACGCTTTATCAGCGAAAAAAAATCGGCATTCAACCCGCGGGTGAAGCGCGTCTGTTTCTGGAACATCCACTCTCGGATAAATACTCGGAATTTTGCCGGCAATTAATCGACACCACCTGGAAAGAATTGAGTACCATCGATGGAACCATCCAGCGTTACCTGATCAACTGGAAACAGACACGAATTTCAGAGTCACTGAATGCACTGTTGCGGATTGCCACCTGTGAACTGCTTTTTTTCCCGGATACGGACGGCAAAGTCGTCTTGAATGAGGCCATCGAAATCTGCCGCAGCTACGTGGATTCCCAGGCTACCAAAATTCTCAATGGTGTTCTGCACGCAGTCTGGCAGGAAGGCGTGACCAGCGAGCCCCCCGCTCCGGACAAGGATCCGGAGCAGACCCCCTGAGGTGGCCTGGCCTGCACCACCCTGGTGATTTCCGTCAGACGGATCCCTTTGCCGCAAGCATTGACACGTCTTTCTTCAGTTCAAAAATTTCTGAAAATCGTCAAACATCTTCAATATTTTAGGGGTATAGCGGGCGATGACGGCATCGGGGTCGGCAACGGCATTATCCCTGGCATCGGTTACCTTGTAATAGGATATGCCCTCGAAAGGGGTGTAGTCGATTTTATAGTCACCATCAATCAGGACCCGGTTGGCCATGCCGTCCGCTATGATATAGTCCCGCGGCGTTGGATCCAGGAGCGACTGTCCCAGGGTGTGCAGATGGGGATCGTAGGTTTCGCCCATCTTCTCCATGAGGGTGGGGATGACATCGGCATGGGAGGTCAGGCGGGTAATATCCGCCGGTTGACAACCGGGAAAATAAAGGATTGATGGCACCAGCAGCTGTTCATTGGTGAATGCACTGGCATGCCCCCAATGACCATGTTCGTACTTTTCCGATCCATGATCGCTGGTGATATAGACAACGGAATTATTCAGATACCCTTCTTTTTCCAGTTTTTCCAGCAGAGTACCAAAGAGGTGATCGACAAAACTGGCGGCGTTTTTATACTCATTCATCCCCCGGCGTCGATCTTCCGCTGATTTCGGATTGAATATCAGACTGGGGTTGTCCGGGACGAACTTCTTGAATGTTTTACTTTGAAAATGGGGAATATGGGTCGAGTCGTAAAAAACCATTAAAAACAAAGGTTTTTTGGAATTCGAGCTGTGATCATCAAGGGTCTTCAGCGCCCGCCGGGTAATCATCTCATCACTAATGATACTGTCCGCGTGCAGTTCGTCCACGATATAGTCTTTCACCTTGAAAAACACCAGCTGGTCCGTTCCCAGCCAACCCAGGCTTTTTGATGAATAGAGCGCCAGTTGATAATTGTTTGCCAGCAACGCGTCAAAAAAAACCGGTGACACCTCACCCCGGGAAAAAAAATCCATATACCGGGACGGGAGCCCGTAAAAAAGGGTAAACAGTGCCTGGGTTGTCCCGTTTGACCCTGAATAGTGCCGTCGAAAATTGATTGCTTTTTCGCTGGAGAACTTATATGTGGCCGGCATGATCTCGGGATCAACCATATCCGGTCGGAGTGCATCCGACATCAGCAGGATGATATTCGGCAGTTTTTCCCTCTCCTTCACAGTTGAGCGATAGGGTTCCAGGGGATAGTTGACTCGGTTCTTTAACAATTTCAGGGAAGGTTTGTCGGAAACCGGGGGTTGAAATCCCAACTCTTCAAAAAAAGTACCCATCTGAGACGGGATATAAAGGGGAACATCACTGGCCAGCAGGTAGATGGAAATTTTTTTGTTGTAGAGATACCAGGCATAGGTTGTCTTATCGACGGCAAAAATGAGCAGGATGAAAAGCACCAGGAGCAGTTTCCGGCTTTTACCCTGCAGTAATCGCGACAGCCAGCCGGGTAGCGCGGATCGACCCAGCCCCTCATAGATCACCCACGCCACAAAGACTCCCAGGAGTACGGCCAACAGCATCAGTGCAACCTCCAGCGTTCCTATCCCCAGCACCTGCAGGGCATCCGGCTGCTGAAGGATCCTGATGACAAAGCTGTTCACATGGAACTTGAACTGGTCAAACACCAGTCTCTCAATATAGAGATACGTGAAAAAAGAGCCGGTCAGAACAAACAGAATCAGTTTAAACACTAACCGCGGCAGGATTTTATACAGGATGTAAAACAGCAGGAACAGGGTTGACAGGATATAAAAGGGGTTGAAAAGCGTGGTTAAAAAAGTGAAGACAATCTCCGGAACGCTGTTCAGGAAAAGATCGCTCCTGAAGTAGGTTAAGGAGGAGATAAAAACAATGCAGGAGACCGCGCTGAAATATAAAAACAGGGTGTAGCCATTATCTGTGAATCTTCTACTTGAAAGCCATTTCATAATAGTCCAGATACCCCGGGTCGGGGTGCAACGAAGGATGAGTATGCCAGGGGAATCACAACAGGCCGGTTCCCCGTTATTCTGATTGATATCACCAGATTAGCACCCGGTATCGGGTTTGACAATTCGACAGCACGAGATGACAGGGATCAAGAATTATCTTTTCAGAAAAGGATCAGATTGATTATCCTTAAAGGATTGAACGCGCAACGGCGACAGTCCGGTCCATGCTTGACCAGGAACGCATGGCGATTTCTCAGAGCATAACAACATGTCAACCACGATCGATGATCAAAAAAAATCTTATTACCCTGGCAGCTGTTGGTGGTTTCCTGACACTGCTCTTTTCTGCCGGCAGAATCGGCTTTTTGATTTACCACCGGGAATATTTCACCGAATTTCCCTGGTCTGAAATCCTGCTGTCCCTCCTTGCCGGCATTCGGTTCGATCTGGTGGTGATCGCACAGACCATGGGAGTGATCTGTTTCTGCCTGTTCCTGCTGGGAAACTGGAGCCACAACCGCTGGATCAACCGGCTGTTCTATCTGCTGACCCTGCTGGTCCTGATTTTCTATATCTCAATCTATGTAGCGGACCTGGGGTACTACCCGATCATCAAGCGGCATCTCTCATTTGAAGTCCCCCTGGTCTTCCATGATCTGCCAGGTGCATTCAGGCAGGCCGTTTCCGGATACCTGCTGTTAATCATTCTCTATTTTGTTTTTGTCGGCCTGCTCGCTTTCGGCTGGCACAAGTTCTGGCATCGGCTGCGATCCATCCCCGATCACAGGTCAGGCCTGTTGAAACACCTGGTAACCATTCCTGTTGTTTTTCTATGCCTGGCCATCATCGGTCGGGGTGGATTTCAAAGCAAACCAACCGACGAAAATTTTGCCTATCGCAACCAGCATGTTCAGCTGGGAAATCTGACACTCAACGCCCCTTACACAGTGGGGGTTTCCATGGCACGGGACCGGGTCAAAAAACTGGATCTGCTGGATACCCGGCAGGCAACCACCGAGGTTCGCAATCTGGTCAAAATCCCCGGGGACACTTTTCTGGATCCGGAATACCCACTACTGCGTCAATCAGTCTCCCATTCGCCCTATACACGTCCCCTTTCCAATATTGTCATTATCGTTATGGAGGGGGTACCGGCTCTCTGGACCGGCAGTTTTAATGCATCACTTCCCGTCAGTGATACGCCCCAGATTGATCAGATAGCAGCCCGGGGGTTGAAATTCACCCGTTTTTTTGGTGCCGGCCGTTACACGACTCAGGGATTCAGCGCGCTCATTTCATCGATTCCGGCCCTGCCGTCAATCACCCTGATCAATTCCCCCTTCGTTCAGAACAGCATGCTTTCGATTCCCAGGGCTTTGAAAAAACTGGACTATGATATGCTGTTTCTGTCCGGCTACTTTGAAGGCAGTGCCAGTATCGATTCATTCATGAAATCGATGGGTATCCAAAAAACGCTCAACCAGAGCGACTTTGCCGACTTTGAAAAAATATCCCACGGCTGGGGGGTGTATGACGAATATGTGTTTGATCGATTTTACGATGAGATCAAACAGATGCGGGAGCCCTTTCTGGCCATCGTAGAACCATGCACCACCCATTCGCCCCATGCTGTTCCCGATAAGAAATGGCTCACGTTTGACAGGAACGTCCCAGACGGTCCCTGGCGGAATGTGCTCCGCTATTCGGACTGGACCATCGGGGAATTTTTTAAAAAGGCCGCCACCCTGGACACATACAAAAATACGCTCTTTGTTATTACCTCAGACCACGTTTCCGAAACAAAACCCAATCACTATGCGGACAGTGCCCGTCTGCCACTGATCTTTTACACCCCGGGCGGCCAGATTCCGCCCGGCGAAAATGATATGATCGGTTCCCAGACAGACCTGCTGCCAACGGTTCTGGACTACCTGGGATTGAACCCGACACACGCGTCTGCGGGAAAGTCTCTTCTTTCCGGTGATCGCAACACCGGTTTTGCCATGCACTATAACGGCTCCTTCATCCTCTGGTTTCAGGACGACATGGTTACCCGCTACACCAATTTGGAGGCGGACAGCCGGTATAATCTCACGACAGACTGGATGAACCGTCAAAACATTATTCAGAAAAATCCCAGACCGGATATCGACACCGCTTTTCTGTCCTACCTGCAAACCACTCAAAACGGGATTCTCAATAACCGGATTTATCGATAGGGTGCCTGCCAGGAAGGTATTCCCAGTGGGGGGGATCACCATAAACAGCAGGCAGACAAACAGGCCCGGCACCGAAAGGTCAGCGTGAAGGGAGACTTTCGCTATTTCTTTCTAAATTGACCTGTTTTGACATGAATGATCTCCAGGATGGAGTTGAAATTGTGATTGACCTTGAAGTAGCTGATCAGACCCAGGCCAAGGGCAAAGAAAAGGGGCAGATACAGGGCGACAGGATGGACTTTCCCCTGCAGCAGCAATGACCGTGCCTGGGCGAAGATCAGAAAATAGATGATAATCACGGCAATCATGGAGATGATATTGCCTGCTTTTGGGCTGCGCGGATCGAAAATCCCCATGGGTAATGCAAACACCGCAAAGCAGAGACAGGAGAGGACCGTCACAATCCGGGCATGCAACTCATCCAGATAGTCAAAGTGGAGCTGGTTGCTGGGCGGTGTTGATTTAATCTTCTCCAGCAGTTCATTCACTGTCAGTTCTGCATCGGTCTTATATTTGCGCGTGTCCCCCTTGTTCTTCCTGAAACGGCTGGGCAGATCGCTGCGGTCTCTTTTAGGTGGATTGAGGTCATAATCCAACTGGTCATAAGTGGTGATACGGTACCCCTCATCGCCAAGATAGGTGTGAATTTTACCATCCATGAGACGAAACAGGATTTTCTGACTCTGGTCGTCAAAGTAGATTCTCCCCTTGTCCGCCTCAATCAGGGTATGATGTTCAGCCAGGGTCTTGTCCGCAATAAAAATACCATGCATCAAATCGCCTTTTTTTTCAAAAATATAGATCAGTTTCTTGCCAAAAAAATCGTTGACCCGGTTGACCGACAGCTGGATCTTCGTATGTTTCTTCAGGATATTGAACTTCAGTTCTTCCAGTCGGGACATGCCAAACGGACTGACATAAAAAGCCAGAATCATCACCAGGCCTGCTACCAGAACCGCCATGAACAGCACGGGTTTAAAAATATAGGAGATGGAAACGCCGGAGGAACGGATCACCACCAGTTCTGAATCTGAGGAGATCCGGTTGATCCCTGCATAAACACCGATCAGGACACTGACCGGGCAGGCGATCAGCAGAATCGGAAAGAGGGAGTAGAGGATCATCTGCACCACGGATTTGAATTCCAGTCCTGAGGCCTGTAAAAAAGGGATGAACTGAAAAATCTGATCCATCAGCATGATGGACGAAATAACCCCGGTTGCCAGAAAAAAGGGGAAGAACAGTTCCTTTACAATGTAGAAAAAAAGCAGCATGGCCGATGATGGTTGAGACCGTTGATCAAAGACTGGGACAACCGGTCAATGCGACCGGTATTGATTCTTACCACAGGGACAGATTGTCCGGTTCGCCCCCCAGATAGTGTATCCCCACAGTGAAATAGAATATCCGCAAGATCCGCCCGTCCTTTTCCCGGATCACCAGCGGAGACAGGTGTTTGATCTCTTTAAAGAATGTTGTCAGTCTGGAACGATAGGAGTCAGGGGTATCAGAGACATAGATGGTGTTGGCACCCAGTTTTTTCTTCCCTTTCTCCCACAGCAGAAAGCTTTTCCCATGCACAACGTTTTTATCCACATTCATCAGGTAGAACTGCGGGTGACCCGGGGTGTAGAATCCCAGCATCGATGCCAGGCCGTAATCCTTTGACGTCATGAACAGCCCTTCGGGGCGCTGTGCCCATTCCTCCCGGATCTCCGCTATCCGCTCTCCCGCCTGTTTCCACCCAAAATAATGGGATACCAGTGGCGCATCGGCATATAATGCCGGTGTATAGATCATTCGGTCAGGGAGCATTTTCGGGAAGATAATCAGTATCAACATACCCAGCGACATCAGGCCTGAAGAGACGGCCGCCGCTCCAAACAGCCATTTTGCCTTCTTGACGAGACCCCCAGCCTTTGTCACCCCTGCAAACATTAACCAGACAACAATCAGCAGGGACGCCGCCGGATACAGCATCGCCGTGTAATGGGCCCCCACGTCGGCAAAAAAGGAAACCGGGAGGTAAAAAGCGAGGGGAATCGCCACCATGCTCAACAGGAGCAGTATCGATTGACGATCACTGTGGCCTGTATACCGCCCGCCCGGTTGGCGGGTAAGCCTTACCAACAGGACCGCCAGAGCCACCAGCAGCAGGACAAAAACCAAGGGAGAAGCGGCCAGCAATTGCCCGGCGACATACCGTACAGGTCTTTCCAGATTATACCCCTGACTTTTCTGCCGTTGCACCAGATTGAACTGAAAGGTCAGCCAGTCATGGGTCATGTTCCAGTAAAGAAACGGCGAGAAGATCAGCAGTGAAAGGGAAAAAGCGAGATAGGGCTCCTTTGAAAAAATCTGGTGTCGATAACCCGGATGCAACAGCAGGAAAAAAAAGACACCGGGGAAAAACAGGACTGCAATGAATTTTGTCAGCAGCATCCCGCCGCAGGCAATGGCAGCGTAATACCAGAACCGCTTCTGCTCCTCGATAATCGCTTTTCTCACAAATACGGTCGCTGCCGTAAAGAAAAAAACCAGTGGACTGTCTGTTGTGATGGCCGTACCCAGGAAAAGGGAAATCGGTAGCAGGGCATAGAGTATAGATGCGAGCAGCGCCGCCCTTTTCTCCCGAGTTACCTCCAGAGCCAGATAGTAGAGCAGACCGATGGTTCCCAGGTGCAGCAGGATGGAGGTCAGACGAACTGTATACTGGTAGGTACCGAAAATCCCCGTCACCAGCGCAATCAGCCACCCTGTCATGGGTGGATGGGCATAGTAGCCAAAATCCAGATGACGCGACCATTCCCAGAAAGTGGTCTCATCGGAAAAGAGGGGTGGTATCACAGCCAGCAGGGAGTGGGACAAAAGAACGACTGCCAGTACCCCAACCAGACCCGAATGTTTTTTAATTGTTGTGACCATGCAATTTTTCAGTTTGTTCATCGTCCAACGATATCCACCCTGACTGAAACAGCTTCAGGGCACCTTGATTAACTGGAACTCAGTCAGCATCAAAGTGTTGATGTTTCAAGACCCCTGGAAGTCATGGATGGCTTCCAGGAGCTCCATGGATGGACTCGTGCGCTTCTTGAAGGATCAACCATTGGGGTGCGGTAAGCTCGATAATTTTAATGAACCAAGGTGCCCTTCAGTAAATGCATTTCTGCAAGTGGTTACCGTATCAGGTGCCTGCCCCCTATAGAGAATCATCGCATCTGTCAGCAGGGATATCGTTTTACAGCTTCATAATGGTACCCGAGGCCAGGCTCGGTTGGATCATCTCAAAGACATCCGTGGGTTTAATGACCTTGAGACACTGGTTATCCTTACAGGGCGTCTTGCGGTGGTTAAACGCACTGACACAGGGGGAACAGGCCAGGTTGGCGTATATGGGTCGGGAATTTCCCAGGGATCCATACAACCTGGGTGTTTCCGGACCGAAAATCACAAACGTCGGCAAATCGGTAATCGCTGAGAAGTGTCCCGGTCCCGAGTCGTTGGTCACCATGCAGTGGGAAATAGCGTATAAGACCGGCAGTTCCAGAAACTCCAGTTCCCCGGCAATGCTGCTGCAGCGTTCACTGGAGACACTGCTTCTCAGGGCTTCCGCCTCTTCCCGTTCACCGGGCGAACCCGTAATAACCGCCATCACATCCGGATTCGCCTTCAATACCATCCGGATCAGCTCTGTATAATGTTCCGGCATCCAGCGTCGCTGAATCAGCAGTTCGCTGGCGTTGGGATTGATCACCAGCAGCTTGGTGGCAGCAGGGTCGTAAAGAGAATTGACCGCCTTGATTTTTACCCGCATCGCAGCCTTCCGTATTTCCTCGATCTCAAGCTTTTCCAGCCGGATCTCGTCATCGGAAATCGCCATCTTGGAAAAGGGCAGTTCCTGCTCTGCGGACATGGCCGCATTCACCAGCGCGACAAAATTTTTGGCGATATGGATATGGGGGTTGTAACTGACCTTATGGGTGAGAAAAGCCCCCCGGTAGAGGCCTTCGTTATGAAAAGCGTGAAACCCGACCCGTTTTTTCGCCCCACTGAAAATGGTCAGCAGTGCCGTCATCCTTGCAAACAGTTCCAGGTCGACAACCGTGTCGATGTTATGCCTGCGGGTCCAGACCAGAAATCGCAGGGCATCCACTGCCAGGTTGAAAAACGAGTTCTCCCGAATACCGAATATATTCTCTTCCGGCACCGTATTCAAAAGCTTCAGACTCGGTTTATTTTTTTCGAAGATGACAAAAAACAGATTCGCCGAAATCTGTTTCCTGATCTTTCTCATCGCCGGATCCACCAGCACGGCACTGCCCATTTCGGACAGTTCGATGAACAGAACATTTTTGGTGGGCAGATTTTTTCGCGCAGAAAAAAAACGGACCAGAATCACAAAAACCGACAGGAAAAAACAGAGCGGAACCCCAACCCAAAAGTCCACTTTTCGCATAAAATCTACTTTCATATCTTCTCTTCAGAGATGAAATTCCTGGATATCTATCCTTGATAATCAAACAGACGAAACAGGAAAAAGCGTCTGACAACCCTTCCTGCCCTGACAACCTCAATCGGCGGCAGCGCCTCCACGCGCTTGAAACCATACCGCTCCAGTTTTCCCGGTGTGTAGCGGCTGTCCGCCACGTAAATACCACTGGACCCCCTGGGAAGATCGGCCAGGGTCCCCCTGCCCCAGATATCATACTGTTCATGCACATCCGTGATCGAATAGGCGGGGATATGACCCGGGGTATAAAAACAGACCGGGGCGGCCATGTTCAATCGCCGGGTAAAGACTACGGTCCTGTGTTCCCGGGAAAGCCGATCATATTCCACCTGGATTTGACGTCCGGCCTCCGGCCAGCCATACAACTCATTGGTCATATCCAGACGGGGTTCCATTTTGATCACCGGGTAAATAGACTGGGTCAGCAGCAACAGGGTAAAGGCAGCGGATAAAGCAATGACCGGCACTGGATGCACGGCTTTCATCCACCAGCGCTGCAGTCGCCATTTTTTTTCCCAGAACCAGGGCAGCGCACAGAACAGCGTCGTGTAGCCCATTGCCGGCCAGTGGGGTTTGGCAGTCGGTGAGAGCACACAGGCCAGGGAAAATACCAGCAGGTAGGGTACAGCCATGGTAAACAGGAACAGGGCCTTCTGGTCCTTTCCTACCAGAGCCATTTTACCGAGTTGAAAAAGTACGACCAGAGCGGCAAAAAAGACCAGCGGCGAAAGATACCCCAACTGCCCAGCCAGAAAAATCTGCAGTGGTTCCCATGAGAAACTGAACCCCTTGTTCCGCTCCACCAGATGATAGGCAAAAGAGGGAAACCCCCTCTGCAGATTCCAGATGATCACAGGCGAAAAGATGAGCAGTCCCAGCGAAAAACCCAGCCAGGTCTTTAACCGTCCGAACCAGTAGCGGTTCTCCGCGGACAGCACCAGAAAGAGCCCGACGCCCCCGGGCAGGGCAAACATATTGTATTTACTCAACATCCCCAGACCCCAGACCACTCCCAGGGCAAACCAGAGGTTGCCATTCCGGCTCTCTATGATCCGGTAAAATATAACCAGCGCCAACAGCCAGAAAAGAGAAAGCGGGGCATCCGGCAACAGCATGAAACTCCCGACGGAGAATAGCGGAATAATGGAAAACAGCAGCGCCGCCCGAAATGCAATCCGCTCTTCCCCATACAAACGACGGGTAAACACATAAATTAAAATCAGAAATGCCACCGATATCAATATCGGTCCGATGCGAACCCCAAATTCGTTGTTGCCGAAAATCGAGCTGAAAAACCAGCCGATCCAGGCAGTCACCGGCGGGTGATCCAGGTAGCTCCAGTCCAGATGTTGCCCCCACTCCCAATAGTAAGCTTCGTCATCCCCCAGCTGCAGATAGACCGCGAAAAACAGCCGGACGGCGGTCACAAGTGAGAGCAGGACCAGGAAAGGCCTGTGACGATAGAAAATAGAAGTTTCCGACATATCCTGTTTCAACCACGATACTTTGGTTATTGCCAGTGGAACGGGCGTTGCTGTTTTTTCCAGTTCCAGTCTTTCGGGTCAGTCTAATTGAAGAAATGAATTACGGCAATTTCTTCATTTGGTTATTCTCCCTAAACCCCGTAATTCCGCCTTTTCCAGGTACGCATTTCATTTATGCGGTTTACCTTGAGGAACTGTTTGACTATACTGCACGGATAATGAGACAGATCCGAAAACGATGAACAGCCTCCGCCGGAAAAGGCACAACCAGAATTGGGACGGTCAATGAAACCATCAACCCCCCGGATAGCGATTTTAATTCCTTGTTATAACGAGGAGATTACCATTGGAAAAGTCATCGAGGATTTTCGACGGGAACTCCCCCAGGCAGAAATCTATGTTTTTGACAACAACTCCACCGATCGTACAGCGGAAATTGCGGCAGGGAACCATGCAATTGTCATCAAGGAAAAAAGGCAGGGAAAAGGGTTTGTGATCGCATCGATGTTCAAAAAAGTTGAAGCCGATATTTTTGTCATGGTCGACGGCGATGACACCTATCCGGCGGAGTCTGTTCATAAACTCATGCGACCTGTCCTGGATGAGGAAGCGGACATGACCGTCGGGACCCGACTCAACAAACCGGCCGCTGAGGCATTTAAACCCTTGAACCTGCTGGGCAACTACCTGGTCGTCACGCTTGTTAACCGTATATTTGACAGCGAGCTGACCGATATCATGTCGGGTTATCGTGTCTTCAACCGGGACTTTGTCAAGAACATCCCCCTTATCTCCAAGGGTTTCGAGGTTGAAACCCAGCTGGTGATTCAATCCCTCTATTACCAGTTCAAGATACAGGAGATCGACATCGAGTTGAGAGAACGACCGGAAGGGTCCGTTTCCAAACTCAACACGTTCAGGGACGGGTTCCGGGTGCTGCTGACCATCGCGAATATCGCCAAGGCATACCGACCGCTGTTTTTCTTCGGTCTCTTTGGCTGGTTCTTCCTCATCAGTGGATTGATCCTGGGCGGAATTCCCATCTTAGAATTCTTTCGGACCGGATTGATTACTCATTTCCCGACCGCCATCCTGGCGACCGGTCTGGTACTGGTTTCCATGATCTTTTTCGCCATTGGCCTGATTCTCGATACCATTAACTTTCGAATCAAAGAAATCACCCAAATCCTGATGAAACGCTGAATAACCAATAAGATTTCAGATATCCGCTATTTTGGCAAAATATTCGCATAGCTAACCTGGACAGTCATCCGAAGCAGAAAATGTCAGTCCTGCTTAATATCAAACTGATTCAGAAGACATGCAATGATGAATAGAAACTGGACCATACTGATTTTTTTGATTTTCCTGATGGGATGTACGGCCCACCGCCAACCAACAGCAATCGTCAAGAAGGATCGGCAATTTTTTACACCCGATAACTGGCAGCAGCCTATTCAAAAACAGAACCCCGGTCAGCCGCAATCGACTGTGGCAACTGCAACAGAAGTCGAACCGGCTGGCACCCAGCCAAAAAATGTCGTCAAAGATGAGTCATTTCAGCCCGATTTTTCAAAACAACCTGCAAAAATAACCCGCCGTCAACCCCCAAAATTCGTGGCGGATGATGACGGGTTTAAACCGGATTTTGCCAATCCTGTCAGCCCGACTGCAGAAGTACCCGCCCCAGTCGACACTGCAGGCGAATCCCGTGAACAGATGGTTGGATATGCCTCCTGGTATGGCCCCGGATTCCACGGGAAGGAAACGGCGAATGGGGAACGGTACAACCAGAACCAGATGACGGCCGCCCATCGAATTCTGCCCATGGGGACCTGGGTCCAGGTGACCAACGTTGAAAATAATCGGGTTGCTGTTGTGCGGATAAACGACCGGGGACCTTATAAGAAAAACCGGATCATCGATCTAACCCAGAAAGGTGCAAAGACACTGGGCTTCGAGGATAAAGGAACAGCACAGGTATCGTTGAAGGTTCTGCAATATCCCAAAAACTATGATCCGTCAAAGGGTCTCGACCCCTATAAACAGGTCGTGGTTCAGATAGCCGTCTTCAAGGGGGAACAACGGGCTTACAACTTCAAAAGGCAGCTCTCTGAGCGGTACCATAACATCCCTTTCCGGATCGATGACCATAAGAAAACAGCATTTCACGTCATTGCCGGACCGTATCAGAAGCGAACGAAAGCCTTGGAGATAGCCAATGCATTGAAAACGGACGGCATCGATAATTTTGTAAGAAGCTATCGGAAATAACGACCCGGTATTGCAGGGCCGGTCAACTCCGCCTGGCGGGTTTTCCCCGAAATCAGGCGCCGGTCCGAATCCGAAGCTTCACAAGACAGTGCACCACTGACCTTCAAGCGGCGGTGTCGGGGAACCGTCCACAATCCATCATACCAACCAGACATATGGCTTCAACAAGGGTTCGCGCACATCTGTTCAGACTGCTGCTGATTGGCACTTTCCTGGGCTGCCTGACATTCACCGGTATCTATCCTTTCAGAGCTGAGGCACAGCCGCCCATTCATCCCGATGTTGAATTTGTTGAATTCTGGAGCAATTACGAATCCGTCTTTCTATTTCATCCTCAGCTGGTTCAACAGATTTTCATGGGGATCGTTGATCTGAAGGGCAACCGTCAGGTTGCCACAACACATGTGATCAAAGAGGTTCTGGGCTGTACCTTTGGATCCAATTCCCTCTCCGAATGCCGCCTGGACCAGCTGAAATTGGCACACCGCAAACAACAAGTTTCCAGCTACTATACCGTTGCAGTCAATATCACGGAAATGACAGGACACCCCTTACAATCAGATAAAAACCAGTTTGTGCTGACTATTCGCTGGCAACCGGTCGTGTTTGAACCACCGGTGCTTTCAGTGGGGGCGTTCTATCGCTATCTCGGTGTTGCCAGCCAGTCCGAATACTACAGTGGAAAAAAGGGGGTCGATCGGATTCAGATTAATCCCCTTTTTGAAAGCAGGGTTTCGGTTCGAACCAGCAAAGCCACTGCCATCAACCTGCTGAAAATATACCGCAATCCACCAACAGACTACAAAGATGCCTTTATATTTCAATTAGACACAATAGAAATGAATCAGGTTTACAACTCAGCGAATTTTGACCTTCGTTTCAAAGCCGTCAAGGTTAAAATCAATCACTCGCTGTTTGAGCCGACACAGGAGTTAATGCTATGAGCCCCAAAGGCCGAAAAAATATGATCGGCATGATACTCGCTGGAGGGACAGGCAGCCGTCTCTGGCCCTTCAGCCGAACCATGACGCCCAAACAGTTTTTAAACCTGGGATCCACCCATGAATCGTTGCTGCAGGAAACCATCCGACGGCTCTCTCCGGTTTTCACTCCGGAAAACATCTACATTGTCGGGTCAGTGGTACATGAAATCGAACTGCACAGACAGGTCGAGCAGTTAATGCCCGACTATCCCCTTGAAAATATTCTCCTGGAACCGAAAAGTCTCAATACAGCCCCCGCCATACTCTGGGGCATCACCCGCATTCCTAGAAAAAACTGGAAAGAGCCACTGGTCATTTTACCGGCCGATCATCTGATTCAAAAAAGCAGCCGGTTTCTGGACTATTTGAAACAGGGGGAGTCCCTGGCCCTGGAGGGCTGGATCGTCACGTTCGGTATTAAACCGGATCGTCCGGATACCGGTTTTGGCTATATCAAGGCCGGTAAATCTCTGAAGTCGGGACATCAGGTAGATCGATTCACCGAAAAACCGGATCTCAAAAGCGCAGAGACGTTTGTCTCTTCCGGTGAATACAGCTGGAATGCCGGGATCTTCATGGCAACGCCGGAAACACTGATAAAAGAGTACCGCAAGCACTGTCCGGAAATGGTTGATGTATTCTTTAAAAATGGAAATCCCAAGGATTCATTGCAGGACAGGGAGGAGGTGATAGAGATCTTCAACAAAGTCAAGCCCGATTCTTTTGACTACGCCATTCTGGAACAGTCAAAAAAGGTGGCTGTCCTGACCATGGATGTCGGGTGGAATGATCTGGGAAGCTGGGAAAGCATCTACCAGAAGAGTGTCAAAGACAGTCAGGGCAACGTCACCCGGGGAAATGTCATCCTTCAGGACAGTGAAAACTGCCTCATTTTCTCAGATAAAAGACTGATTACCTGTGTGGGGCTGAGCAATCTGATCATTATTGAAACGCATGATGCCTTGCTGGCCTGCGATCTGAAACGATCCCAGGATGTCAAAAAACTGGTGGAAACCCTGAAAAGGGAAGACCGTTTTGAGTATAAGTTCCATACAACCGTTGTCCGACCCTGGGGGAAGTCCTCCGTGCTTTCAGAAGGCACCGGATACCAGATCAGGACCATCACCGTTCTGCCGGAACAGCGGATCTCGCTGCAACGCCACTTTCATCGCAATGAACACTGGGTGGTCATTGCGGGCACAGCTGAAGTCATCCGGGGCGATGAGACCTTCTACCTGACTGAGAACGAATCCACCTTTATCCCCAAAACCATGCTCCACCGGCTGACCAACCCCGGTAAAACAGCACTTGAATTGATTGAGGTTCAGATGGGCAGTTTTATCAGTGAAGACGATATTGAGAGGTATGCTGATGATTTTGGCAGGGCTCAAGGAGCTAAAAAAACGCCCGCGCTTCGATAACCCAGCGTTTCTTTGTTTCCCAGAGACGCTTTTCTTTTTGTGCCGGTAGCCGGCCGAAAACCGGCTTCCAGGCTCTGCATCGCGCTATCCGGCCTGAACCGGTCGGTTGAGATACACGGCAGAAAAAACCACCGTCATTCTACCGACTGGATGAGATCCGGGTCAGATGGTTTCTGTTTGCCCCCCAACCAGAAACCATCTCCAACTGAACTACGCTACTACTCTTTGATATCGGATTCCGCTCGACGGTTCTTTGCCCAGGCACTCTCATTATGCCGTGGATCGACCGGTTTTTCCTCACCATAAGAGATCACTGATATATTCTCTTCCAGCAGACCCAGGCTGATCAGGTAGCGCTTAACGGCGAAAGCCCTTCTTTCGCCCAGGGCCAGATTATATTCGTTGGATCCGCGTTCATCCGCATGACCTGAAATAATCAGTTTGATCTGATCCTTGTCTGCAACATCCGCAAAGGCATTGTCCAGTTTCGTCTTGAACTCTGGTTTGAGATCCGACTTGTCAAAGTCAAAAAGGACATTTTCGATCACAATGGCTCTGAGCGTGGCAGTCTTAGCCTCTTCAACCGCTTTCACGGCTTCAGCCTCCTTCATCTTGACTTCAGCTTCCTTCACCTTGGCTGCCTCTTCCATTTTCTTGGCCTCTTCCATTTTCTTGGCCTCTTCCATCTGGGCAGCCTCTTCAGCCTTCTTCTGCTCTTCCATCTTGGCAGCTTCAGCTATTTTTACGGCTTCTGCGGCTTTTTTAGCTTCTTCCATCCTGGCTGCTTCAGCAGCTTCTCTGGCAGCTGCTTTTTCAGCTTCTGACTGCGTTTCATCAGTCACCTGGGTATTGATTCCGCTATACAATTCGCCGCCGGCATTTTTCACATAGAGCAGAAAATAGCTGTTTCGACTGGCTGGAATCGGTGTATCCTGAGGAATCGTCGTCAGCAGATCACCCGTGATATTGATGGAGACCTCAGCGATCTTATCCCCTTTGCTGGAATCGCTGGCTGTCCCACCCCAATACAGAACATACTGATCAATTCCGGTTGGCTTGGGGGCATTGTTCAGTTTCAGGAGCACATCACCGGCGATCTGGTTCGGATCTGTATCGGCATCTGTAAAACTGAGTTGAATCTGGTTCAGGAGCCTGCTGTCCCAGGGCTTGACAGGCGGCTGCGGCGTGCAGCTGGCTAAAAACAGCAAAGTGATCAATAAAACAAACACAACCTGTGAACTTCGAAGTATTTTAGAATCCATATCTACTTTTCAAAAAATGTTTAACAATCAGACTAATACAGAAAAAAGTGATTGGGCCGGTCGATCAGGGCACCTTTGGTTACTGGGGTTTAATTACTTTAATTACAGCAATCTGGCAACCTTTTTTTAACTAATCTTCCTTTTCAATCACGAAAGGCCGGTTCCCCAACCTGAATGCAAGGATTGACACTTCTCTCTCCAATCCATTTTCCGGTCTTTTCGATTTGTCATTCAGTATAACCCTATAATTATTAAAAGTAAATCGACAAACGGTGTTCCTCTATCCGGGACAGAACATCAGATCCCCGTTCGTTATCCCTTGAGTTCAGTTCAACTGATGATACGTGCCCAGGAGATAACCCCGAGTAGATGCAAGTATAAAAACTTGCTAGAATGGGGTTGACTCCTATAAAATTTTTCGAAAGAGAATCGGAATTTAACGGATTTCTTCAATGCGTCTCAACCGAGACCACAACTCATTATGCTGAAATTCTCAATCAAACTAATACCTTTCAGGGTCGTTAAACTGTTTTTGAAATTCCTGGCGGCACTGGCCAGCGCGATCGTCGTTGTCAGCGGCTATCTCTTTTTCATCAGCAACAACGAACGAAGCAGGGGAAGCGAACCCGTGATCAAAAATACCGGGATGGCTGACGAAGACAAGCGACCCAAGGAGAAGAATTAATCCAGGCCAAGGGCCTTCCAGCGGTAGCTTTTGCGGTAAAAGGGCGGTAGCTCACCCCGGGTTTTAAGATGCCACTCCACAAAAGCCAGTGTTTTCGAATTGGCATAGCCCCCTCCCTGTATTTCTCCAAACGCGCCAAGAAAAGGGCGACACAGCTGCTTGAAAAGCGAATCCCGCTTCCATTTAGCCAGAATCGAGGCCGCAGCAACACTGAGATGGGTTTGATCCGCCTTATTCAGCGCCCGAACCGTTTTGTCCAGCAGGGGTTTGAAAAGAGAGGCCCCATCCAGGATGACGCCGTTGGCAGGCATTGCTGACATGATTTTCCGGGCCGTTTCCTGTTCGAGCCGATTGAGTGCGTGCTCCCTGACGTAGGTATCGATGGTTTCCGCTGACAGAATAATCAGTTCGCAGCGATAAGAGGCCATGATCCGGGCGGCCAGCTCCTTTCGCCTCTCCTGACCCCTGGCAGAGCTACCGAAACTTTTTGAATCTTTCACCCCCCAGCTTTCCAGCAAGGCCTGCCCGCTTTGGGGAACCAGCACCCCGGCCATGACCATTGGCCCCAGTACCGGTCCGCGTCCCGCCTCATCAATGCCAAGTTCAGTCCTGTCCATCAGATTATCTGACTAGGGTATCATCCGGATCGACTGACCCGGTGTTATAGCGTGTTTTTCAGTATAGCCGGCAGGGAGTTCCAGGACCATGTCGGCGGTGATTCCATTGCCGTATCGTTTCAAAAATCTGTCATTCAGCATGGGCGATGGCGGGGGAATCCGGGGCTGTATAAAGACGATTTTTCCGTAACGGATCCAGACAATATCTATCGGGATGCGCATGCGTTTCATCCAGAAGATGCGCTCTCCCGGACTGGTGTATACAAACAGCATCCCGGTTCCTTCTGGAAAACGGTCACGTCCACCCATACCCAGGGACTGCTCTCGGGGAGTTGTGACGATCTCCACCCGAATTACCAGCCGGTCATTGATCCGCATCCGCTGCCATTCGGCTGCGGGCGCATTTTCTGAAATCAGGAGAAACAGGCAGAGGAGAAAACCGATTTGACGACTCATCCAGCCTTACTCTGCTCGGACGCTCGCTTTTTGAGCTTGGTTTGAATGATGCGGCGTTTTAATGGCGGTAAAAGGTCAATGAAAAGCCTGCCATTCAGGTGATCCAGCTCGTGCTGGATGCAGATCGCCAGCAGACCCTCCGCTTTCATTTCATGGACCTCCTGCTGCAAATCCTGAAAACGCAGCACAATTTCGGCAGAACGCTTCACCTCCGCCCGGAATTCGGGCACAGACAGGCACCCCTCTTCGACACAACTTTCACCCTCGGCCTGAATTATTTCAGGGTTGATCACGGCAACCGGTTGTTTTTTCGATTCCGGGTCCTCCCTGTTATAAAAAACATCCATCACAAACAGACGCTTATCCTCGCCGACCTGGGTTGCAGCCAGACCAATCCCGGGCTCAGCGTACATCGTAAAGGCCATGTCCTGCACAAGTGTTTCCAGTGCTTCATTAAATACAGTCACCGGTTGGGCGACTTTTTTCAAAAAGGGATCTGGATAGGTCAAGATTTTTAATAAAGCCATTTTGGTTTTTCCTGGTTGACAACGACAGGTTCAGCACGTGTCTTTTTAACGGGTCCACTGAAATAAGCCAGCGAAAGGGGTCAAATACCGTCGATCATGTGATTACCAATCAACAGGCCCGGTACAACGAGCCAAAAACAATCACACCCGGGGGATATGCAAGGATTCAGCTATCCCCCGTTTTTAACTTCTCTATAACATAATTATAGCCGGAGTCAGGCAGTTTGACAATTCAGGAAAATGGCCTCCCCTGGTCTGTTTTCAGCATCAGGGCGGAACACCCCATGACCGGGTCAACGTTTGAATGCCGGACAATGAGATCATCCAGCCGGAAGGACAGGATATTGAGCAGCTGACATACCGCGGCCATCAGCCGGTATGACATAAAATCCTGAATGGTCAGATTGACATTAAATTCTTGTGACAGACTGCCGGGGAATCAGTTGGTATTGACGAGATGATAATCCTGCCGGATATTCTGTGCGATTTTAATAATGGAGGTGGCGGCATTGGAGTGGGGTGCCGAAATCATCAACGGTCTGCGCTGCCGGATGGATTGAATAACCGTATTGTCATGTTCCACAAATCCAACATAGCCAATATCAACCCCGAAATACTTTTTGCAGGCCTGGCCCATGGAGAATCCGATCCGCACATCCGTTGGTGTTCGAACCTGGTTCAGCACCAGCTTCGGGTTAAATCTGGACAGCTCGTACTTCAAGGTTTCACCAGCCTGCGCACTGATATCAGAAATTTCGGTGACAAGATCGGCAGGTGTTCGCGGGTTTTCTTCATCCTTGTTGTCCGTTATCCGTTCCAGAAAAGATTTGACACCCGGATGCCGCACCACGGTCTTCAGTTTTCGGTAAAAGGCCGATTTGACAAAGCGATAAGTATTTTCAACCGAAGTCGGCTCAGGTGCTGTCACCAGTACGCCCTTATCCGCTGTCAGAAACAGATCCAGGGTGTAGGCAGTTGTCCCGGCACCCAGATCGATCAGGACGTAATCCACATTCAGGGAGGTGAGCGCTTTGATCAGCTTGTTCTGCTGGATTATATTCAGGTTGGCCATACCCAGAACATCCTGGGCGCCGCTGGCCAGTTTCAGATTGGGGATACCGGTCGGTAAGAGAATGTCATCCAGATGCAACTTGTCGCTTTTGATAAAATCCGAGACGCTGATAATGGAGGTGGAGATCCCCATGAAGGTATGAAGATTGGGACCACCGAAATCCGCATCGATCAGCACGACACTGTTACCCCGCTGGGCAAGATCAATACTTAAATTACTACAGAGGAAACTCTTGCCGACCCCTCCTTTACCGCCAGCAATTGCCCAAATGTTCTTTTTTGCCATCGTATCCAGTCAGCTAACCGCCTCAACTGACAACAGAAAATCTCTTTTATGCAATCGAGGGTTTAAAGTTCAAAAAAAATTGTCAGCATTCGTAGTGCAAAAAAAGATCCAAATTATTGATCTACCAAAAAAACGTTGTCCAATCAATGTCTGGAGTGGCAATGCGCGAAGAGTGCCGGGGAGTGTTGCTTTGGCGTCAGGCAAGCATTGAAGCTGGTACCAAGGAGGAGAGTCGAACTCCTAAGAGCGTTAGCTCACACGGACCTGAACCGTGCGCGTCTACCAATTCCGCCACCTTGGCACATCATACAGAAAGTGTATGAATCCTGAGGGATCTTGTCAAGTGAGAAAATGGGGCTGGTGACTCCGGAAAAAATTTACCCCTGAAATTATTCATGAAACACTGCAATATTGTTGAACCAGGATCAGCGGGTGGATGATTCTGGGAGGCTATTGGATCATCCGGGTCAGAAGTGACACCGGCAAAACAGGTGATGGATCCCCGCAGTTCATCAGCCAGAGTTGATGGGCAGCCCGGGTTGAACCGATATGCAACAGGTACCGGGAGTAATTGTTATCCGGATAGTGTTCCTTGTCCACATCCAGCATCACCACATAGTCAAATTCAAGCCCCTTGACCTGTTTGATATCAGTCACATCAATACCGGGGGTGAATGAAAAATCCTGGTCACTGATCAGTCGCAGATTGTTCAGATCCATCTTATCCAGCATCTGGTAATACTGGATTGCATCTTCAGGATTCAGGCAGATCAGGGCGATGCTGGCAATCGGCTCGATGATTAACAGATCCTTGAGGCTCTTGCCCAGAAAATATACCAGCTCCCCCTGGCTGGAAAAATGAAACAATTCAACGGGTGGTCCCTGACGCATGGCCTTGAACTCCCTGGTACTGGCCAGGTTACCCAGCAACTCGAGGGAGAACTCCATGATTTCATAGGTGGAGCGGTAGCTGACCGTCAGGGTGGAAACCTTTTCCCCCTTCAGGCCGAGGCTTTCAAACATCCGTTCCCAATCCATAAAGCCACTCTGTTCGACCATCTTCTGGTTGACATCCCCGGCCAGAGTGATGCTGGGGGGCTGTCGCAGGGTTTTGAGCAACACTGCCAGTTCCACCGGGCTCAAGTCCTGAACTTCGTCCACCATGAGATGGCTGAGTTCCAGGCTTCTTCCACCTGAATTGACGATCTCCTTGAACAGATGCTGATAAAAAAAGAGCAGAATCGGATCGTCCTCGTAATCCAGGGTGGGCATCTCGCTGGGCTTTTTTTCTTTCCCGGTGAAGATCTCAAACAGGTCGGTTTTTTCCACCTCCCCCAGGCTGAGCCGCTTGATATACTGGGTTTTCATCCAGTCCCTCACCTCCGTGAGCTCCGCATCGCTGAGATCGTTCCCTGCCAGTTCCTTGAAGCGTTTGCGCAGATAGTCGAAGTTGGTGAAGAGTTCCTCCCACAGCTGGATCACCATCTCCATCCGGGGCTTTTCCGGATCGATAGATTGAATAATCAACCGCTGCATGTGGCTGGAGACTTCGACCCCATAGCGGAAAGCCGTCCCATTGAAGGTGTTGTTGCCTTCAATCCACTCGTAGAGGGTGTAGAGTCGGGAGATGAAAGGCATGCGCTGCAGCCGCGCCAAGGGAAAATCCCGGATCCCTTTCCGATCCAGCAGACTTGCCAGGGCCGTATCAAACTGCTGGTTTTTCTCTGCAATAAACGCCTTCATAATCTGCAGCAGGGCCGGATGTTTTTTGAAGCGGATAACGCTGACCGGCGTCAGGTCCGAGTAGTACCTGGGCAGACGGTTTTGAAACAGCCGCTGCCGATACTGGGCTGCCCAGTCTTCAAACACTTCGGTACGAACATTATGAACCCCCAGTGAGGGCAGGACCTTTGATATATAGGTGGCCAGGGCTTTGTTAAATACCATGACCATCATGGTCTCGGGGTTGAACCGTTTTGGGTCCCGAAAATACAGCCAGGCAACCCGGTGAAGCGCGACCGTCGTCTTACCGGAACCGGCCGTTCCCTGAATAACGACAAAGCCGCTTTCCGGTCGCGTAATCAGCGCAAACTGGTCCGGATCAATCAGGGCTGTTATCTCCGGCAGGAGTTTGTCCTTGCGGATATTCCCCTGTCGGTCCAGTCCCAGTTTTGGATCCACCGCTTTTGAGCTGCCAGGCCGACTTGCAGAGGTCGCACCGCCCTTGAGCAGGTAGCGCTGTTCGACATACTGATGCCACTCGCCGTCATCCTCTTTGACCAGTAACATGTCCCCCTGGCTTATCCGCACCAGTTCGCCGTTTGTCACCTTGATGATCCGTTTGAGTTCTATCTCGCCTTCAAACAAACGACCATCGATCTCCTCTTCGAATTCGTCACCCTCTTCATAGAGAAAATAGATCATGGCGATGGGCGACACCTTCCAGTCGATGATCTGTATTTGAAAGTCGGGAGTCTGGTAAACCTGGTTTCCCACGTAGAGATTCCTTGTTCTTCCCTTTTCCTTCAGACGAATATGGGCAAAATAGGGGTTGTTCAGATTCACCCCATCCTCGTTCACCTGCTCCTCCTGGGTCAGCAGGATGTTCAGGCGCACCAGCTGTTCATTCAACTTGCTCAGATCGTCCTCGCTGGCTTCGGGAATCTGCTCGCTGATCGTTGCCATCTGCTCCAGGATATCCTCCCGGCTCTTGGAGTGCTCCACCACCGGAGAGAAACTCTGCAGTCGCTGAAGATTGTATGTTTCTTCCTCGATAATCTGTTTTTCCGCTTCCTGTATCGTCTGCATCTCAAATATTGCCTGTTACTGTTAAAAACGCCCTGCGCGCCGGTCGGTCTCCGGGATAAACCAGACCCCGTATCGTCTTCTCAGCCGCTGCAGGTCGTCGCTCTCCAGCTGATCATTGTACTTGTGCGCACTGTTGACAGCCGTATAGATATTCCCGCCATAAAAAGCCAGTGTAAAAAACCCGAACAACCCGGTCAACGCCCGGTCTTCACTGGCAATGGCATCCACCGTGGCCAGCCAGAACAGGCTGGTCAGAAAAAAAGCATAGGTTCCCTCGAGGTAACGCCCGGTGTAAAAGCTGCCGGAACCGGGTATGACAGCGGACAGGGTTCCCGCCACCCAGGGAGATTTGGTTTCCGGCTCCGGTCGCGAAGACCAGTCCCGCACAAACGCCTGTATCTGTTGTCCCTCTCCATTCAACGGGTTGACCTCAGCCAGAGTCGTCATCGCCTGCTCAATATGCCTGCGTCGCAAACGGAAAGCATTCGAAAGATCCAGGTCGAGAAGAGAGATACCATAGAGGATTTTAAGGCGATTCTGCCGGTTGCTGTCCGCAGATTCTTCGTCCAGTTGTTTTTCCCAGAAAGTGATAGCATCCTCCGTCCGTCCGCCTGCCATATACGACCGCCCGATCTGAAGTTGGACATCACCGGTGAACCGACTGTCAGGGAAATAATGCAGCAGCCGCTGGTATTCGGAAACTGCCCGGTAGTACTCCCCGTTGCGGTATAGATGCATGGCGTATCGATAGACCGCTTCGTCATCAAGAACCAGCTCCGCCGCAAAAAGACGCGCTGCGCAGAACAGAAGAGTGCCCGCCAGTATGATTCCAGAAAAAAAACTCTTAGTGTGATTCATCAGCTGAATCAACAGAAATTTTAAGAACCAGGGGGAGAGATTTTTTGGTGCGAGCAGAGAGAATCGAACTCTCACGGCCTAGGGCCACAGCCCCCTCAAGACTGCGTGTCTACCAATTCCACCATGCTCGCTCGAACGTGGATAAGTTTGCGTTGATAAAGGGTATTGTCGTGTATGATTGATTTTGTGTCAAGCAGAAATGTGCCCTTTCCAACCCCCGGAACAAAACCTGCTGTCCCATTGTTAAAGGTTATTCACACAACGGTTTGTATGAGAATATCACTTCACAATCCTGACAGAGTGTCTGGTATGAAGCTGTTTCAGTCGCGGATCAGCATCGAGATATCATTCTCATGCTTCGTTGTGCCCTGCCCCGGGGCAGCATGGTTTGTCGGAATATGTGCTCCGGAAATACTCCGGTTGACCGTTGATTCCGACAGTGGTGACTCCCTTTTTGATCTTGACACGGTTTCATTAGCCCGATAGATTAACAATAGATTGATAACATCAGGCCGGGACATTCACTGCTACCACAATCACTTGCTTTGGTAGACACAGGAAAGCACTTGCCATTGAAGGCGACATAGCCAAGCGGTTAGGCAGAGGTCTGCAAAACCTTTCAGATCGGTTCGACTCCGATTGTCGCCTCCAAACTCCCACCGACCCCCGGTCAGCACCACCCCAGCCAGCCTGGATGGCGGAATTGGTAGACGCTCAAGACTTAAAATCTTGTGCCCGCAAGGGCGTGCCGGTTCGATTCCGGCTCCAGGTACCAAAAATAAATTTCAGTTAGTTCTAAAAAGACTCATAACCCCCGTGGATATGGGTCTTTTTTATTGCTCTAAATCCTATTACATCCTATAATTTCCTAAAAAATACCAAAAAACTGCTGGTATTTTTGTTGGTATATTCCTGTTTGGCTACATTCCTAAATAAAAAATACCAACAAATTTGAGCTGATGAGCTGGGGGGCAAAATGAAATTGTCTGATGCTAAAATCAAAGCTGCAAAGGTTCCTGAAGGAAAAAAACAAATACGTTTGTCCGATGGAGGTAGTCTTTATTTGCAGGTATCACCAATGGGGAAATACTGGCGAATGAACTACCGTTTTGGAGCAAAACAAAAAACATTAGCCCTTGGTGTCTACCCTCAAGTGTCATTAAAAGACGCTAGGGAGAAGCGTGAAGCTTCTAAAAAATTGCTTGAACAAAATATTGACCCTAGTCAGAAGAAGCAGGCAGATAGACGAAAGGCTGTAACCGCTACTAAAGCCATCACTTTTGAAGGCATTGCCTCAGAATGGATTTCTAAAAATTCTGCTAGATGGGTTGCATCAACCCAAAAACATACCCAAGCAAAACTGGATAAACATATTCTTCCTTGGATTGGATCTTTGCCGATCGAAGAAATCGAGGCTCAAGACATTCTTGCTTTAGTGCAAAGGGTGGAAAAACGAGGAACAATAGAAACAGCCCACCGTCTCAAAATGTTATGCAGTCAGATTTTTAGGTACGGTATTGCCTTGGGGATAACAAGATATGATCCAACAATTGGA
The DNA here is from genome assembly GCA_018830885.1 of bacterium. GTDB lineage: Bacteria > SAR324 > SAR324 > XYD2-FULL-50-16 > XYD2-FULL-50-16 > JAHJRI01. The sequence continues at coordinate 25,951 of JAHJRI010000109.1, forward strand.
TTACAGGGTGCCTTGTCTCCGATTGTGGTTCAACATAGGGCAACAATAACAGAGCCAAGGATAAACGATAGTTCCAACCCTCTCTTAAACAGTGACTTTAAAAAGTGAGCTAAAACCATGAAAAAATACAACGAGAACAACGAACGAATTAAACGTAAATATCTGACTTTTTTGAAGCAGGCTAAAGGCCAAAATGAAGCTTCAATTGATGCCGTCGCCAAAGCAATTTCCCGCTTTGAGCTATACAACAAATATAAAGATTTTAAGGCATTTCATTTTGAACAAGCGATTGGGTTTAAAAAATATCTCGCCAACCAAAAGCACCATAAAACAGGTAAACCATTAAGCCTGGCAACAATGAATGGAACGGTCAGGCATCTAAAAACCTTTGTTGAGTGGTTATCACAGGAAACTGGCTATAAATCACGCATAAAATACTCAGACGCTGAATATTTTAATCTCTCCGAGAAGGAGGCGCGTACTGCAAAGGCAAAACGCCAAAAGCCAGTAGCAAGTATTGAACAGATCAAGCATGTATTATCCATAATGCCGAACAGCTCGGCTATTGAGAAGAGAGACAGAGCCTTGATCGCTTTCATCTTGTTAACCGGTGCAAGGGATAGTGCTGTTGCTTCGATGAAGTTAAAACACATTGATTTAAAAGCCGGGACCGTCTATCAGGATGCCAGGGAGGTAAACACCAAATTCAGCAAGAGTTTTACTACCTGTTTTTTCCCCGTCGGTGATGATGTTCGAGAAATTGTTGCGCGTTGGGTTGAATACTTGAGAAATGATCTTTTTATGGGGAATGACGCTCCGTTATTTCCTAAAACAAAAATGAGCTTAGGGGGTGACAATAACTTCCAAGTAGCGGGGCTTTCCTGCGAGCACTGGAGCAGCGCCGCCGCAATAAGAAAAATATTTAAGGAGGCATTTTATTTGGCTGATTTACCCTATTTTAACCCACATAGTTTCCGTGATACCCTAGCGACATTAGGAGAAAAACTTTGCCAATCTCCCGAAGAATTTAAGGCATGGAGCCAGAATTTGGGCCATGAACGGGTGATGACCACTTTTTTCAGTTATGGGGAAGTTCAACCGACAAGGCAAATTGAGTTGATTCAGAAGCTGGGGTTGCCTCGTAATAAAACAATACCGAATATTGATACTTCCGAATTTGCCAAAGCTGTTGCTCGTGAGATGCAAGGCTTAAAATTGAGTCAATGAAATTAAAAAAGACAAGGCAAAATGAAATTTGTTGGTATTTTTGTTGGTATTTAATCTAAATAACATTTGTTATATTTTATTATTACAGTTTATTACATATGCTTTTTGGTACCGGCTCCAACCACTTATTAATAAAGGACTTAAACCTTTTTCAAACCTGTAAATGATCAGCAAGTTTTGACGGTTTTTCCCTCACGGACACTCTGCGGACATTTTCAACAGCCAGTGCTAGCTGCTCTCCGATATTTTCCCTACCTGTATTCTTTCCAATCAAGATTCTCACTAGAATCAATTGAAAAAACCAATACAGGGGAAGCTGAACATCACCTTCCAGTTTTAGTCCCCGGAAAAGTATTTTCTCTTGACATTGTGTGGATATCCACATATTATTTAGACAAGCAAGCACCTATAGAAAAACATGACAAAGCAGGAATTAACAAAGATTCTGAAAAAGGCTGGATTAGAGAAACAGGCAGGCGGACGTCATGAAATATGGAAGAAGAAGGAGTTTCCAACGATCCCGCGTCACGCCGGGGATATCCCCAAAGGGACAGCGGGTAAGATCCTCAAGGCTGCCGGTATCAAATAGGTCTTAAAAGGTTTGTATAAAGGAGGCAAAAATATGAAAAAGCACTATTACGGGATTTTTGCAAAAATTAAGGGGGCCATAGAGGTTGAAATTCCAGATGTTCAAGGCTGCTTTACATTTGGGAAAGACTTTGACGAAGCATACGATATGGCCATTGATGCACTGGCTGCCTCATTGGCGAACAGCGAACCTCAATTCGTCAAAAACAAGCCCTCATCATTCGAGGAAATAGCAGAAAAGTACAACGCTAAAAACCAGATCATCTTCCCGGTTCCGGTTGACGAGACAATTTTACATTCATACGCGCCCAAA
>JAHJRI010000110.1 GCA_018830885.1 bacterium
GTAACTATTCACCTGTATACGCCCCAAAGGTATTGTGTTTCAAGAAACGCATGAATCCTCCTGGAGCTCCTGGAAGCCATCCATGGCTTCCAAGGTTCTTGAAACACAATACCTTCGGGGCTGAGCGGAAATTGAACTGAATAGATACTTTAGCGATTTAATTGATCGAGACAGTTCAATTTTCCATAATATGCCCATACCCCCTTTCAACCATGAATTTCATCTACTTTGCCCCGCATTTTCCCGACAATTACCAAAATTTCAGCATCAGGCTTTCCGAAATCGGCGTGACGACCCTGGGAATTGGGGATTGCCCCTATGATCAGCTGTCCGGTGAGTTGAAAAGGGCGTTACGTGAATACTACTTCCTTCCTCATATGGATGACTACAACGAGGTGTTAAGAGCGGTTGGCTTTTTGACCTATAAATACGGCAAAATCGATCGCTTTGAATCCATGAACGAACACTGGCTGGTGATGGATGCCAGAATCAGGACGGATTTTAATATTCCCGGGGTCAAGGCAGCAGAAATCGGGCCCTTGAAACTCAAGTCCGAAATGAAACGGCTCTTTCAATCGGCCGGGGTTGAAACAGCCAGAGGTGAGGTGATTGGAGAGATCATGACAGCCAGGGAATTTGTCGCCCGGGTGGGTTACCCCATTATCGCAAAACCCGATTCCGGCGTTGGGGCCCTGAGTACCTGTAAAATTGGTTCGGACCCGGAGCTGGAGGATTTCTTTGACCATCCGCCCCATGTTCCTTATATTTTCGAAGAGTTTATCAAAGGCGACATTTTCAGTTTTGATGGGTTAACCGATCAAAACGGCGAGATCGTTTTCTACACATCCCACGCTTTTGGAGACGGGATCATGGAAACGGTGAATGACGACAAGCATCTCTATTACTACTCCCTGCAACATATCCCGGACGACCTGGAAAAAGCCGGCCGGCGTATCATCAAAGCCTATCAGCTTAAAGAGCGGTTCTTCCACCTGGAGTTTTTCAGAACCGATACCGGCCGCCTGGTTGCCCTCGAAGCCAATCTCAGACCTCCCGGCGGATTTACAACCGATATGTTCAACTATGCCAATGATATCGATATTTATCACGAATGGGCGCAGGTGGTGGCAAACAATACCTTTACGGCAACTTACGATCGCAGGTACATCTGTGCGTATATCGGGAGAAAGGATAATAAATCATACCGCTTTTCCCATGAACAGATTCACCATGCATTGCACGATCTGATTGTGCAGTATGCCGATATCAGTGGGGTCTTCAGCTCCGCACTGGGCAACACCTGCTATATCCTGCGGTCCCAATCGATGGATCAGATCAGACATGCGATTGAGATGATCCATGAAATAGTCTGATTCGGTCTCTTCAATTCTGCTCCCGGCTCTTATTGAGCACGATTGTGATCCTTATTGGCGTATGGTCATGGCCTGACGACCAACACCCCGGCAGGCAGTTGATTGCTTGACATTCTGTTGCCGTAGGGCAGCATACCTGCCTCAATGGCTTGTTTTTCAAGATTTTCCCTGTCAACGGGATGCGAAATACGAATCAATGCCTGCACCCGTTGATCGATAGACAGACCCCTCAGGCTGGCCAACCCCCACTCGGTTGCCACATGATCGACAATCGACCTCGGTACAGTCACAGCCGCCCCTTTTTCCAGGAGGGGAACTATCTTGGGTTTCCCATTATACCGTGAATAGACGGCTATTACACTAACACCGTTACCATCGAGAGACAGCATCGTTCCCATCACAAAATCCAATTGCCCCCCGGTACCACTGATCTGAAAAGGCATATCCCCCGGCATTTGTTCTGATGCCACCTGACCCGTTAAATCTATTTGCGCGGCACTGTTCAGAGAGAACATGTTCGGCTGCTGACTGATAACACTGGGGTTATTAATATAGTCCACCGCGTAGGAGGCCAGGGAGGGGTTGTTATCCAGATAATCATACAGATCCCGGCTCCCCAGGCAAAATGAGAAGGCTGTTTTATATTTATCCAATCGTTTCAGGCTATTATCCACGACCCCGGATTCCAGCAGGTCCAGCATTTTACCCGTCAACATTTCCGTGTGCAGGCCGCAATGCTTGATACCGGTATCTTTCAAAATATCCAGCACCGAGTTGGGGAGACCCCCGATACCGATTTGTATCGTTGAACCATCTTTGATCAAGCCTGCATTGATAATGTTCTCTGCGATTTTTGTGTCTTCTTCGGCTGGCGGGGCCGCAGGCAGGCAAAAGGAATCAAATTCCGAGTCCTCAACAATATAGTCCACCTTGGAGATATGAATCGCTTCCTCTTGTCCGCCGCAAACTCTCGGCATATCTTTCCTGGCAATAACCACGACCTTGTCGGACACTTCACAGAGGGTCAGGTATTCACTGACCGTCAAACCGAAATTGAAATGGCCGGATGCGTCTATCGGCGCACAGACAATAAATACGATGTCAAAGTGATAGTTCTTTCGAATCACAGAGGGGAGCAAATGCCAGGTACAAGAGGTGTAAATTCCGATGCCCCGTTTTTGCGAATAGGGACGACTGAATGGTAAGACAAATCCGCTGTACCATTTAAATACGTCTCCATCGGGATCCGCCTTCAGAAATTCATACTCGCAGGTATCGATGAAGGTTCGAACCACAACGTCTTCAAGTTCGTTTTTTCGCTGTGCCAGATACTTGTCTATAATTGTGGCGACACTGGCGCCACCACCCAAATGAATTACCATTCCGGATTCAACCAGGCCGGCGGCTTCCTGCGGTGAAATCAGCTTGTTTTGATATTCCTTTTCAAATCGGTGACTGTGCATTCGGATCCTTGCTCATGGTGATTGACGGGTTGAACTGAAACTTCTTAAAAATCAGAAAGGACCGTTTTATCGGCATTTCAGGGGAAGGTTCCAGTATTTGAATCGACTATTACTGCTATTACTATACCCACTGATGGATAAGGGTTTAATATTTTTTAAGTTGCTATTTTTTTTGGATATTTTATGAATATTACCAGCTGTGTGGTGCTACCGCATGTATAGAATTTTCGACACTCTCCAAAGATTTAGATATCCAGACTGTATCGTGATGTTTAGCGTTGCAGAATGATTGCTGTCCACTTCAGCTTCAACATCTTGTCAGACTTAAAAACAACTCATGGCTGAATTAAAAAAGGACGAAAACCACTGGATGAATATAAAGCTAGACATGTCTATTTATTTAGACATCTGACTGCCGATGATTTGTATGAAAACCGCTGACCACAGAGACACGGAGATCACGGAGGAAAATAAGCTCTGCTGAGTGACAGGCACAGGAATGCATCACTATTTTTTATCCTTCGTCGTGACTCAAATGTTATGGGTGTTTGTACAATACCAGGTCATTGGCAGTACGTTTGTGGTTTTCATTGGCTTTTGAAGCCGGCATCAATTCCTCTCCATGAGCTTCGGCTGGTGCTTGTTGACATTCGAGAGTATGATACAGGTAACTTCAATATTTAAAAAGCTTCACACCAGTCGTTTTAGGGTGCTATTCTCATACAAACCATCATTCCCGCGGAGCGGGCACAACGAAACATGAGAATGATATCGCGGTGTTGACCCGCGACTGATATAAATCCCTTTCAGTTGGGAGACTTATTTCAAGATGATCTAAGGCTCATGTCGCTAAAACCCCAACTCGCTTCGCTCAGACAGGCTGGGTTTCTATCGCTTCATTTGGCCAAGATCATCTAGAAACGCGTCTAATCAACTGAAACGGCTTCACACCAGTCGCTTTAGGGTGCTATTCTCATATAAACCAACATGTCCTGTCGGGCGAGGAAATAATATTTTTCATATCAATTGGCAAACCACCGGGATCTGACTGCCGGGTTTATAACAAGGGTTAACGATGCAAACTGAATATTTTTCATGGTGGAGCGATCGACTCCAAAAAGAGATGGCACTCAAGGTCTACGGAACCTCGGGAAATCCCATGCTGGTGTTTCCGACCTCAAGTGGACGATTTTATGATTTTGAAGACCGGGGCATGGTCGATTCAGTCAGCGGATTTATCGATGCCGGAAAGGTGGTGCTCTACGCCATTGACAGTCTGGACCAGGAATCCTGGGATCACCCCGATAAATCACCGGCAGAAAAAGCGGGAAGACACGAAGACTATGACAGATACGTGGTCTGTGAGGTCGTTCCCTTTATCAATCAACGAAGCCCCGAATCCGGTACCATTATCACCACCGGAGCCAGCATGGGCGCCTTTCATGCTGTCAACTTTTTGCTCAGACACCCCGACTGTTTTAATGGGACCATCGCCCTCAGCGGCATTTATAACGCACGGTACTTCCTCAACAACTATCCGGGGGATGACCTGAACGTTTACTACAATTCACCGGTAGAATACCTGCCGAACCTGGCAGATGAATGGTATATCGAAAAATATCGTCGCAGCGATATTTTTATCTGTGTGGGACAGGGCCCCTGGGAGGATCCGATGATCCATGATTCGTTACGTCTCCGGGAAACGTTTCAACATAAACAAATACCGGCTGTTGTGGATCTCTGGGGAAAGGATGTCAATCATGACTGGTACTGGTGGTTAAAGCAGTTTCCCTATTTTTTGAACCTGCTGCTGGAAAGAAGAAACAGCAAGTCCTGACATAAGCTTGGATTCATGCAGAAGACCAGAAAATAGAAGTGCATCGGGACCATCGGAATGACCAGGGCCAGGTGATGGGCTGGAGACGAACACGGTTCCCTAAAGCAGCTGCAGTTCCCTGGCCTTCGCGGTCGCCTGGGTCCGGCTGGCAACGCCGAGTTTGCTGTATATATTTCTGAGGTGGGTTTTACCGGTGCTGAGGGGGTCGATCCGTCCATGATTCTCCGCCGGAATCGCCAGACCA
>JAHJRI010000111.1 GCA_018830885.1 bacterium
ACTGAACAAGCCTTTCAAAACCGAGTCCAAATCCCGAATGTGGTGTGGTCCCGTACTTGCGTAAATCCAAATACCACTCGTAATCCGCTGTTTCGATACCGGCTTGCTGCATTCGTTTGAGAAGTACGTCATAGCGTTCCTCTCGCTGGCTACCGCCGACGATTTCCCCAATCCCGGGAACCAGGATATCCATTGCAGCAACGGTTTTTTCGTCATCGTTGACCCGCATATAAAACGGTTTAATGGATGCGGGGTAGTCGGTCACCACAAGCGGTCTTTTGTAAACCTCTTCGGTCAGATACCGCTCGTGCTCTGCTTGCATGTCAATACCCCATTTCACGGGAAATTCGAATTTTTTCGCTACGCTCAGCAACTGTTCGATGGCTTCTGAATAGGTGATATGCACAAACTGATTGTCGATCACATGGCGCAGCTTATCAATAACGCCTTTTTCGATAAACTGATTGAACAGGTCCATGTCTTCTGCACAGTTCTCAAGGACATCGGTGAACAAGTATTTAAGCAATTCCTCGGCTATTTTCCGATTGCACGTCAGATCACAAAACGCCATTTCAGGTTCAAGCATCCAAAATTCTGAAAGATGCCGGCTGGTGTTCGAATTTTCTGCTCTAAAGGTGGGGCCAAATGTATACACCGAACCCAGCGCCTGGGCATATACCTCTGCCTGCAACTGCCCACTGACAGTCAATCCGGCCTTCCGTCCGAAGAACTCATTTTTGTCCCCATGTTCCGAAAATTCGGCTTTATTCTCATTGTTGGTGATAACCTGAAACATCTCACCTGCCCCTTCGCAGTCGCTGGTGGTAATAACCGGGGTATGTACCTGTATAAATCCACGTTCCTGGAAAAACTGGTGTACGGCATAGCTCAGGCGGGAACGGACACGCGAGACGCTGCTAAGGGCATTGGTCCGCGGGCGCAAATGCGATATTTCGCGCAAAAATTCGAATGAATGACGCTTTTTTTGCAGGGGATAGTGCTCCGGGTCAGCCCAACCCAATATATCCACACTTTGGGCCTGGATTTCAACCGTTTGTCCCTTCGCCGGAGACTCTTTTAGCAGCCCTGAAATCGTCACGCTACAACCAGTGGTCAACTTTTTGACCTCTTCACCGTAATTAGCCAGGGTGTCGTCAGCGATCACCTGTATATTTTTCAGACAAGATCCGTCGTTAATTTCCAGGAACGAAAAACTTCCTGTATCCCTTTTTGTTTTGATCCATCCGGAGACTGTAACTTCCTTCCCTGAAGGCGTTTGCAGTAATAACGTCTTAATTCGATCAACCATCATAGTTTCACTTTATAAATTATTCTTGTTACCCTTGGAGTTCCACGTTTGCCCGCTTCAAATCAAGAGCGGGTGGACAATCCGGCAGTTTGTATCACGTTGTCTGAACGTCAATTTGCATCCGCACTGAAGCGGCTTTAGCGAGAATCGAGACAAAATGAGGACACACGTTTCTGCTGAGTGTCATTTTGTCGGAGGCAACCGTTGAAGTCATCACAATCGAACACTTTGACATACGACACCAGTTACTCTGTCGGCTGGCACCGGGATTGACGCAACACCAAAATGTCATAATCTGAACGAGATTTGAGAATTGCCAGCCAGCGATTTAATATCAAATATTAAATATTTTATAGTGTGTCAATATTTATTTCAAGAATCGATGTCAGGCTTACGTTATTGCGTTTAAAGTGATAACTGATTAAAAACACTTACTAAGATTTTAATACCGATTGGGCACCCATTCAAAACAACCACCTATGGTTCGAAGGCCCCCTTTGAACTGACCAGTTGTAAATATGCCCGATTTTAAGTAGATTGGGAGCGTTGGATGTGTTCAGACTGATTTTCTCCGGCTGAGTTACCGTATTTCGCATATGAAAACAGAACGCTATTTTATCGGTGACGCCTGTCTCTGCTGGTCCTTCGGGAACCGGATCAGCGAGGAGATTTCAGCCCGGGTCCTGACCGTCTTCCGCAGACTGAACGACAACCTGCGCAAGACCCGCTTGGGGATCCGGGATCTGGCCCCATCCTACAACGCCCTGGCGGTTTATTACGATCCGGTAACCGTATCCATAGAGCGGTTCATCCAACAGATCGAGCAGGAGATGACCCACGCGCTCACCGAAAGTCCAGCAAGGGGAAAGGAAGCAGGGGGAGTCATCCCGGTCCACCGCCTGCCGGTCATCTATACCGGGGAGGACCTGGAGCGGGTGGCGGATATCAATCAGCTGACCATGGCTGATGTGATCCGCCTGCACCAGGCGCCTGTGTATTCAGTGGCCATGATCGGGTTCCAACCCCATTTCCCCTATCTGATCGGCCTGGACCCCAGGCTGGAAACCCCCAGGCTGGACAGTCCCAGGACACTTGTCCCCGCCGGATCCGTCGCCATCGGCGGAGCGCAGACCGGAATCTATCCGCAGGCTTCCCCCGGGGGGTGGAATATTATCGGGACAACCGATCCTGAACGCCTGATACCCATCGAACCCGGCGACACCATTATTTTTAACGAGGTTGATGCTTTATGATAACACTGAACTGCGATATTGGAGAACGAGGTCCCGATCACCCCATCGACATTGAACTGATGGGTCATATTCAGGTTGCCAACCTGGCCTGCGGGGGTCATGCCGGAGATGCGACCAGTGTCAGGGCCTTCCTGGCTCTGGCAGCCCGGCACGAGGTCGAGATCGCCGCCCACCTGTCCTATCCTGACCGGGAGCATTTTGGACGCAAAAGCCTGGATATTGCCGTCACGGACCTGTTTGACAGCCTGAACGAGCAGATAGCACTTTTGCCGGGTATCACCTGTGTTAAATTCCACGGGGCCCTGTACAATGATGCGGTCGTTGACACGGATCTGGCAGCCTCCCTGGCAGGATGGCTGGTCTCAAAAAAGATGGCGCGTATCATCACCTTTCCCGACTCGGAGCTGGCCAGGGAATGCGCGACAGCCCGCATAACCGTGATCAACGAAGTCTTTGCAGAGCGGCGGTACGCCTATGACACGGAAACAAAGCGACTGACCCTGGTGAGTCGGAGCAAACCCTACGCATCGATTACGGCGGTGGACGAGGCGGTGACCCATACCAGAGGGATGGTCCAGACCGGCAGGGTTTCGGCGGTGATTTCCGATGAAGGTGGGACGCTGGTCAGACAGGAGGTGCCGATCAAAGCGGATACCGTTTGCGTCCATTCCGATTCAGCCATTGCGCTGGAGCTGGTCAGGGCATTGGCCGATCTTCGCCATGCATCGGGCTGAGGGAACCCGGAAACCATGGCAGATATCCCATTTAAAAGCATTTCCGGCGGCCTTTTCAAGGTGGTCGGACCGCCTGTTTACGGGCAGCAGCATCAGGGCGTTGCTCCCGGCGGCGCGATGGACTGTTTTTCATACCAGACAGGCAATGCGTTATTGGAGACGGATCTGGCGGCGCCCGCCCTGGAGATCATTTTCGCCCCCGCCTTCCAGGTGGTTCGGGACTGCCGGTTTACCCTTGCCGGCGCCCGGTACGGGGCTGTCACCCTGCGTACGCCGGCTGCTCAAACGGCACCAACCGCCATCGAGCACGGAGTCGTCTATGCTGCCCAGGCAGGCAGCCTGCTTGAGTTCAGGGACAAAAGCAGGATCGGATTCCGGACCTATCTCTGTTTTGTGGAACCTGGAACATCAACACCGCCGACGATCGGAAAAAGACGGGACCAGTTTGGAGACCTGTTTCAGTGGCGGGATCCGGACGGGAAGATCCGTGTGCTCCCGGGACCGGAATTCCGGTACTTGGTGGATAAATCCGCATTCACGGGTGATTACTGGGTTATCACAAACGATTTCAGTGATATGGGGTTTCGGCTGACACGGGCTGAGAACATCCCCAGGGTCGAGATGGGTACCATGATATCTGAAGCGGTGGCCGACGGGACGGTGCAATTGACCCCGAAAGGTCCGATTGTCCTTCTCAGACACCGTCAGACCGTCGGCGGTTATCCCCGGATTTTCAATATCATCAGCGCAGATGTCGATATCCTGGGCCAGTACGCCCCCAACCAGGTGCTGCAGTTCAGGACCGTCTCCATGGCCAAGGCCCTGGCAGTTGCCCTGGAGAAGCAGCAAGTACTGACCCGGATGACATGATACCGGCTGAACTCGCTTTCCTGACGATCCGTGTAAATACCGTGCCGGGAGACTACGCCTCCCCTGCCTGCTTTTCTTTCACTTTCGCCTGAGCGGCGCGGCGGGCATCTCCCGCCTTTTTAAATGCCTGCCGCTCCGCTTCCGTGAAATGCATGAACACCGTGCGCCAGGCATCATCCTCTGACCAGATAAAGGGTGCTTGAATGGTTGTCCGCGGCTGCCAGGCCCCCTGCAGCAGGTCAAGGGCCATGTCCAGAATGGAACGCTGCATCTCCTTGTCCCAGGGTTTGCCACAGGGATTCCCCAGGGGAAAGTCCGTAAACAGGAACCGCGCCACGCCGCACTCCTCAACAATATCCCGGGCGGATCCCACCACGACCGTGGGAATCCCGCTTTCTTCGAGAACCCGGGCGACCAGACTGACCGTCTGGTGACACACCGGTCAGAGGGCCGGCAGAATCACCGCATCAACACCATCCTCCCTGCAGAATTCAATGACCCGGGGTGCTGAATGTTTCATGGTCTTGCCCTGGCTGTAGTCGGTCATGACCCCATAAAACCGGGGTGAGGCCGACCCGACCTTACCGTCCCTGGCGCATTCCGCCAGCCGGTTCAGCGGCATAAAACTGTCGTTGTCTTCCGTGTGGGTTGTTGCCTGGTCCCACTGCAGATCCAGGGTATAGAAATGGTCGGGGATCTCGCTGGCCGGATGGGCATACACCTTCCGCAACAGATGCCTTTCCTGGGCCGTTTCCCCCGGCAGCTTTTCAAGGTCTGTTGTCGTTACCAGAGCTACCCGGCACTCCGACAGGGGCTTGTTCAGTCTGGCAAAAGGGACATCCGGGTTGGAAACCCATGCGTAGGGCTTATCATAGCCGTATGCCGCATAGTACTCCCTGGATAGATCAATATAGCTTAAAAATGAACGTTCCGTTCTCCGTTTCAGCATGGGTTGTCTCTCCGTTTATCGGGTTGTTTTCTTGAGTATTGTGATACCGCGGACCATCAGGTCTGGCTGATCTTCAGACCGGCAATCATGAAGGACTGGTTCCGGTTTTCCAGGTGCAGCGCCTGTTCCAGGGACGTGACCCCCAGGTTCTGGTTGATGGCTTCCTTGGTCATCTTCAGCCCCAGACGGCTTTTTCCCGTCATTTTTCCGGCCAGTTCCAGGGCGGTCTCCAGCAGACGATCCCGGGGTACGACACGACTGACAAACCCCAGGGCGACCGCGTCTTCAGCGGATATAAAGTCCCCGGTCAGCAGGTATTCATTGGCCCTTCCGGAACCGATCATGCGGGGCAGAAAAAAGCTACTCCCCAGATCGGCGCCTCCCAGACCGATATTAATGTAGGCAGCGTTAAACCGTGCTTCCGGCGTAATCACCCGCACGTCGGAAGCCAGGGTCAAACTGAACCCAACCCCTGCCGCGGCGCCATGGACAGCGGAAATCACCGGCTGCGGGATCTGCCGGAGTTTCAGAAACAGCCGGGAGGCCCGACTTTGCGCCTTGTAGATGGTTTCCGGGGTTGCTGCGAACAGCTGGGAAACCGACTCCTTCATATCCATTCCCGAACAAAAACCCTTTTCACCTGCGCCTGTCAGGATCAGTACCCGGGTCTCTTCACTGAGTTCCAGGATGTTCAGCAGGTGCTCCAGCTCCTCGATCATCGTCTGGTTCATGGCATTGATCACCTTGGGTCTGTTCAGCGTCAGAATGCCGATACTCTCTTTTTCTTCAAAGCGGATGGTTGTGTATTCCATGCAAAAACTCCCTTCTGCCTGGTTGACAAGGATCGAATCGTCGTATTGCCCCGGATCCGGATTTGACTGTGGAAGGTTACGGTATCAGCCCCGGCTGCAAACTGCAAATGGGTCGGGGAAAAACGCAGGTCTTGTTGACAAGGATTCCCCGTCATGACATATCTTGCCCGAATGGTTTGATTTAGAACAGCTGGTCGAAATCAAACCATCTGAAGCCAGCTGCAATTGGTGACACGTTGAAAACAATCAGTGCTAACGGTTATTCAACGCTAAACGTAACTATTCACCCGATACACGCCCCAAAGGGTTTGTGCTTCAAGAAACGCATGCATCCTCCCGGAGCTCCTGGAAGCCATCCCTGGCTTCCAGGGTTCTTGAAACACAATACCTTCGGGGCTGAGCGGAAATCAGACTGAATAGATACAGATAAATCACGACACTCGCTGCAATCTGTTCAAGCTGGTTGTGGCGGTAAAAAGACCGCATCTGATCTACCATGGCCGGATGAAAAAGCGGGAAGCAAAAAGAACTTCGTGAACGCTGGAGCGAACCGGAATACCTTATCTGGCAAATGGGTGGGTATGAGGGTTCAATGACTCTGCTTTTCCGCATTCAACCGGTTCAATGCCACCACACTGCCCAGAATGAGCAGTCCACCCGTCCAGAATCGCCAGGAGTCAGGATCGCCGAGAAAAACGATGCCAACAACGGCAGTGAAGATCACTTCACTGGACATAAAGACGCCTCCTTCCCAGCCCCTGCAGTAGAAAAACCCCTGGTTCATCAGCAGCTGTGCAGAAACCGATGAAAATACAATCCCCAGGATCATCACCCATTCAACAGCAGTGGCAGGAAGAATCGGATCCAGTGCAAACATGGGAAAGGTGACCAGTGCGCCCATGGTACAGAAATAGAGATAAATAATCACCGGTCCGTTCGTCTCGCGCAGGGAACGAATCAATGTCACCGTAAGCCCGGCAAACACGCTTGCGAACAGCGCCAGCAACTGGCCGATGAGATCTGTTGACATTCTGTAATCCAGCAGCATGCCCACACCAGCGATAACGATCATCATACAAATAATTTCCGGTTTCCCCAGCCGCTCCTTGAAAATCAGAAAAGAGGCAATGGCGGAAAACACCGGGAAGGTATAGAAAATGACCAGTGCCGTGGAAACAGGGAGAATACGGATTGCTGTGATCAGGGAGATAAAGGCGACGGATCCGACACCCCCCCGGATGATCAGCAACCGGGTATGATGCCCCCGATAGGGGTTGGTTTTTCGGCCGAAGACAGCCAGCAGCACCAGGGCGCCTCCGACAAATCTGAAAAACCCGATCTGCCAGACCGTGTACTCCGGTCGCATCAATTTTACGATCAGGTTGAGGGCTGTAAACAGCAGGGCTGAAGACAGCATAAACAGTGGACCTGCCAGCGAGGCATCCAGTTTTATCTTTCTCTGTTGGTTCGGTTTCATTCTCCCATGGGCACCGGGTTTGATTGAAGATGGCTCAGATGATTAATGTCGTTTTAGCATCCCTTATTCAGTAAAATCATTAATGATTCACCACTATTTCTCAGCAGACGCTGAGACCTGTCTATAATTGAAATCATTATCGCCGTTCTTGGCAGCGAGTCTCGCGAATTCAGCCATGAACGTCTTCCGGAGGTGATTATGGACTGAGTTTATTAATGAAATAAGAAAATTCGCTGATATTCTGTCAAACAAATAAGGATTGTCATGGCATTCCTGTGGATGTA
>JAHJRI010000112.1 GCA_018830885.1 bacterium
TGAAAACACCGGTGATCTTCTGTTTGTCCCATCTGAGTGCGGTCACCTCGGCCTGTTGGATAGTCAGATGTTCCTGGTTTTCCAGGATGGAGCGCATGGTGTTTTTATAGGCAATCATGTCCGATTGACATCGGGTTGCTTGCACGGCGGGCCCCTTTTTCCGGTTGAGAACCCGGAATTGAATGCCGGTTTCATCTGCTACAAATCCCATGGTACCGCCCAGGGCATCGAGCTCCTTCACCAGGTGTCCCTTGGCGAGTCCGCCAATGGCAGGGTTACATGACATTGCGCCAATATTGTCCACGGTCATGGTGAGCAGCAGGGTCTTCTGATTGAGTTTTGCTGCTGCCAGAGCTGCTTCACAGCCGGCATGCCCGCCACCCACGACAATAATGTCCCAATTGGTGTTATTGCTCATTTTATTTCGTTCTTCCTTAAAGCTTTGATATTGATTAAAGGTCTGTCCGTATTGGTTGTTTCAGGAGATGAATCGCATGCTGGAACTCAGCACCACTTGGACCACCAGCGAAGGATCAGCTCTTTCTCTCTCTGGAAAAAATCTTCCCGGGTGATTTTCTGTTCTTTGAACCCTTTCCGCAGATAGTGAAGCTTGACCATCCACTCCATCTGGGTCTCACAGTTTGACCACCCACCATGCTTTTTGTTTTTCAGCGTGTCGTACTCTTCCGGTGAGATCCAGATCGGAAAGTCCTGGGAAAGATTAGCCACATTTATCATACAGGTTTTATTGTTGGGCGTTTTTCAATAAAAAAGACCGGCATGTCCCGGCAGGTACGCTGCATCATGAGAAACGAGCCAGGCCCTCGTTTCTCGGGGCCAAACGCCGCTGTTTGGCCGGGAACGACCCAACCAGCGGCTTCTCTTTATCAGGGACGGCATCGATCCCGCTGAGGCCTGCCAACTCAAAAAATTATAGACTCAGAATCAGGTTTTATGTAAGGCTGAAGTTAAGAAAAACCAAAGCACCAGCGGAATTTTTACATTATTTATGCAGGTGATTGACAGGCTAGTCCGGGACGACTCCCATATGTTGTTTTTTCTGAGATCGAATCCCATTGTATCAATTTCTATGCATCTAGTAAACCGGGCCGGCTCTGTGTCCGCACGCCCGGCGCTGTAGCCGGGGTGGGGACTGAGGTTGCATCAGGCCAGTTGCCCGGGATTGAAGTGAGTGAGCGGACGGGTGTCGAAAAGCTGTTTCAACATTGATTGTAGACATACTTGATCGGAAATTCCTGGTCATTGAGACCTGGTTGCTGATTCCTCGAAGCATGTTCCGGCTGGGCCAATTGAGAGATCGTTATGGGGTACCAAGAGCTCATCGTCAATAACCTGGATCGAATCCTGGACTTTTGGCTGCTGTTGAATGACAAGGGGAAAATCATTCACTGCAGTGAAATGATCTATCGACATCTGGGGTATAGTGAAGCAGATATCATTGATCAGCCCTTCCAGGTATTATTTCCGGCAGACGATCCGGGGAGCTCGGATTACCTTTACCAGTTGCTCTTTGACAGCCATTCCGGATCTGTGGTCAATCAAAAGACACAGATTAAACAGAAGAACGATGTCATTATCGATATTGAACTCTCCCTCTATCAACTGGATAATTCACAGAAGTTAATCCTGATTGTTTTCCACAACATTACGGAAGTCGTCGAAATCAGGAAAAAAGTAAAATCAAACATTGAAACGCTCAGCCAGGAATTTAACCTGTTTGACAATCGCACCATATATGAATCCATTCAGGATTTTATCGACACGATCCTCGTCTCGATTACTGCCGGGCAGGGGCTGCGATTTAACCGCGCTTTTCTTTTTTTGGTCGATTCAGAAGAAGGGATCCTGAAAGGCATTCAGGCGATCGGTCCAGGCTCCAGTGAGGAGGCGGGGATGATTTACGGCACTTTTAACTCCGCCCCCAAAACCCTTAGTAAAATGATCCAGTATTACAAAAATACGATCGGTGGCAACAGTTCCGTAAACAATATTTTGCGGGGTGTGCAGATCAATCTTTCCGATTATCAGAATATCCTGATCAAGTCCTTAAGCAGTCAGAACTATATTCTAATCAATGATGAGTATCCGCTGGTGAATGAACCCAGTGTAATCTGGCTGAGGCAGCTGTTCCAGGTTCATGAGTGTGCCATTATTCCCATGCTCTGGCACGGGCGTTCAACCGGGGTTATTGTAGTGGACAACCAGGTCACCCGATCCAGGATTACGACCCACGATATCAAGGGCATTACCCGTTATGTGGAGACAGCGACCAATGCCCTGGAATCGGAAAAGCTGATGATCAGCCTGGATAAGAGTATCAACCAGGTTAAACAGGCCAATCTGAAGATCCGGGAAAGCCAGGAAATTCTGATTCAAAGGGAAAAACTGGCGGTGATGGGTGAAATGGTCGCCCATATGGCCCATGAAGTCAGGGGACCCCTGGCAACCATTGGCGGTTATGCTTCAAGGGTCTTTAAACAGATGGACCATGCGGATACCCACTATGACTCCCTCTCCAGGATCGTCGAGACCGTGCGGACCCTGGAACTGGTAGTCAATGACATTCTCATGCAATCTCTGCCAAAACAGGACGTCTCAAAGAGATGTGACTGCACCAAGGCTATCAACAAAGTGCTGAGTATGCTGGAGGATGAGATCCATCTCAGAAAGGTGTCGGTCAGCCTGAATATTCAGGGGGACCTTCCTGAGATCAATATCAAGGAACATCATCTGTTTGAGATAGTAAACAACCTGGTTCGAAATGCCCTGGAGTCGATCGAAAATGATGGCCTGCTGCTGGTCTTGGCCAGCAGTATCAGCAATAGGGTCGTGATTACCATTCAGGACACGGGTCCGGGTATTCCTGCGGAGATCAAGGACAAGATTTTTTCTCCGTTTTTTACCACCAAAAAAGATGGAACGGGTCTCGGACTTGTGGTCGTGAAAAACCTGGTGGAGCAATATAACGGCTCAATCGAGGTGCGAACCCTGTTAAACAAAGGAACCACATTTATCATTTCTTTTCCCGTTGAGCCCGAAGGAGTCACACATGACGGATAAAAAAAAGCTTTTGATCATCGATGATGATAAAAATATGAGAGAATTACTGGAACTTGAATTTACCGATCTGGGATATCTGGTGAACACGGCCGAAAATGCGTTTAAAGGGCTGCAATGTCTGAAAGATGAAATTGCGGACCTGGTCATTCTGGATATCAAGATGCCCGGTATGGATGGCATTGAAGCGCTGGAAAAAATCGTCAGTATCAAGCGGGAACTTCCCGTTGTGATTCACAGTGCATACAGCCATTTTAAGGAGAACTATCTGACATGGAGCGCTGTGGCTTATGTCGTTAAAAGCGGTAACCTGGACCAGTTAATTCAGACCGTTGAAGAGCAGCTGCGCTAAACCAACATATTCGGATCTGCCTATGCTATTACTCAATAAGAAAGTACTGACATTTATCCTGGCAGGCGGCAAGGGGAGTCGCCTTTATCCTTTAACGCGGGATCGGTCCAAACCTGCGGTTTTTTTCGCCGCCCGTTTTCGGATTATTGATTTTGTCCTCTCCAGCTGCATCAACTCTGGATTACGCCAGGTATACCTGCTGACTCAAACCAAAAGTCTCTCCCTTCACCAGCATCTCAGAAAAAGCTGGAATTTTCTGCCGAATGCGCTATCTGAATTTATCGCCCCTGTTCCAGCTCAGCAGCGTGTTTCCGAAGAGTGGTACAGTGGAACTGCGGATGCGATCTATCAGAACCTGCACCTGTTGGAAGATCACCGACCCGAACATGTTTTTATTCTTTCGGGGGATCATATTTACAACATGGATTTTAATGAACTCTACCATCAGCACATTGAACGCGGTGCTGACCTGACCATGTCGGTGCTGGCGATTAAAAAAGAGGAGGCAGCCTCTTTTGGGGTTCTGACAATGGATAACGAGCTGAATATCAACAGTTTTATCGAAAAACCCCAGGACCCTTCTCAAATACCGGGGGAGACAGATGAATGTCACATCAATATGGGAATATATCTATTTAAGACAGATTCCCTGGTTCGCATGCTGGTTGATGATGCAAGGAAGACCACCTCTCATGATTTCGGGAAGAATATCATTCCTGCGATGCTGGGTTCCTATCGTGTTAACGGGTTTTCTTTTGAAAACAGTCGTTTTGGCCACTATTGGCGGGATGTGGGGACGATTCGCAGCTATTACAATGCCAACATGGAATTTCTCTCCCAGCTCGGGAGTCGGGTGGTCTGCACACCGGAATGGCCCATAAAAACGGTGGGGACGCCATCCCCCCCATCATTTTTCGGGGGCAGCACCGCCGTATCGATTAAAAACTCAACGGTTGACCTGGGGTCCCATCTGTATAACTGCCATATCCACAACTCTTTGATCGGTGGGGGGGTAACCATCGGGAACGACACCCTGATTGAGAACTCCATTATCATGACAGACTGCAGTATCGGCAGAAACTGCACTATCCGGAACGCTATCTTCGACAAAGCGGTCACCATTCCAGACAACATCCAGATAGGATGCGATCCGAAAGAAGATAAAGACCGTTTTTTCATATCGGACGGTATTGTGGTCCTACCGAGAAACTATATTTTATAAGCCCGTCACTTTTTTATCAGATCTGGGTCACAGCCTCTTGAGACAGAGGCGTATGGATCCCCTATCGGATCGATCGCACCATACCAAAAAGACCGTAAAATGCGAAAAACCCGCAAGAACAGCAGTGAGGCACTGAAATCATCTCCGGAACGACAACGGAAAATTCGGAATCGAATCGGATTGATTGTCACGTGCTTTATTCTGATCATCATCCTGCTGGCTTTCAACTACTATCAGCAGGGCTTAAAGGACTGGAGCAGTATTGACTTCAATTTGAATATCTTTCTGCTCATCAACCTGAATATCCTGCTGCTGGTCACCGTTATCCTGCTGATTATCAGAAATCTGGTCAAACTGATCTACGAAAGAAAACGCAGACTGTTGGGATTCCGGTTGAAGTCTAAACTCACGCTGGCTTTTGTGCTGGTTTCCTCACTGCCGATGCTGATGTTCTTCTTTATCGCCAATGGATTGTTGAGAGACAGTCTGGATTTCTGGTTCAAGGGACAATTTGCCCTCGCTCTCAAAGATTCCGCGGTGATGGTGAAACGGTTGAACCAGTATCAGGCTGAGGATTTGAAACACTTTGTTAAAATCGTAGCCGACGATTATATGGCAAACATTGCGCTGGATCCCCTGGGTGACAGCGCCAAAAACCTGCCAAAGGAGTGGTTTAGCAATACCCTTTCCCGCTATCGGCTGGACGGCATTATCTGGTACGATGCCAACCTGGCTCCTGGCAGCAGTTGGTTTCTGGATAACAGGAAAAAGGAGGCCTGGCATCCGCTGGTAAAGAAGGACCTGATCGACAGGGCGAATGCATTTCCCGTGGCATTTGACAGCCGGACGCTGACCGGGAAAATAAACCGGGCGCTGATGCCGCTCCAGATCAAAGGTACCACGGTCTATCTGGAAGTGGCGAAGCTGCAGACCGGTTCCAAGGCCAAAGACCTGGCAGTGATACAGCAGAACCTGGATAACTTCCAAAACCTGGCCCATCTGCAGAGCCCGATCCGAACAAACTTCACGACCTATCTGCTGTTGTTTACGGTATTGATTATTTTTGGGGGTATTTGGTTCGGCTACTACCTCGCTGGCAGCATGGTAAAGCCTATTGAGACGCTGGTGGAAGGAACCCGGCGGATCTCAAAGGGGGATTTGGATTTTCAGATTGATCTGCAGGTGGACGATGAGATCGGGATGCTGCTGGATTCATTTAACGCTATGACCATGGAACTGCAGCAGAACAGAAAAAAACTGGCCATCAGCAGGGAAGCACTTGTTTATACCAATAAAACCCTGGAAGAGCGGAACATTTTTGTGGAACTGGTGCAGCAGAATATTCAAACCGGAATCCTCTCAGTTGATAATTCCGGCTATATCAACGGCATCAATCCCTATATGATCATGTTGTTCCAGATAAAGCCGACAGGGGTGATTCAGAAACACTATCTCAGCATTCTGTCAAAAGAGCAGATAGCGCACTTCGAAGAGTTGGGAGATTTACTGAATCAATCCGGTCAGAAATCCGTCAAACGGACGACCCATTTGAAACTGGGAAAAAGGGTGGTGCACGTTTCCATGGAGCTTTTCCAATTGAAAAACCCCAAAGGGGAGCAACTGGGAAAGCTTCTGGTGGTGGATGACCTGACAGAGATTGACCGCTCGACCCGAGCCAGCGCGTGGCGGGAGGTTGCCAGGAGAATCGCCCATGAAATTAAAAATCCACTCACACCGATTCAGTTGTCCACCCAACGGATCCGGCGCAAATATCTGGATGTGATTGAAGATGCAGAAATGCTGGATAGCTGCACATCAACGATCATTAAAGAGGTGAACGGATTGAAGCAGATGGTCAATGAGTTTTCAAAATTCGCCCGCATGCCGGAAATTAATCCTTCTCCAAACAATATCAATCGGATTCTGGAGAATGTCTGTGACCTGTTTAAACAGGGTCTGCCACCGCTGATAAAGATCAACCTCATCACTGACCCCACTATTCCAGATATGCTGCTGGACGCCGAGCAGTTGAAACGGGTCTTTACCAATCTGATCGATAATGCGGTCGCCGCCATATCCGGCTCGGGTAAAATAGAGCTGATCAGTTCCTATGCGAAAGAGCTGAAAATGGTCTCCGTGCAGGTCGTGGATAATGGATGTGGCATCCCGGCCGAGATGACCCATCGAATCTTTGATCCCTACGTGACCTCCAAAAAAGAGGGGACCGGTCTGGGGCTTGCCATCGTGCAGCAGATTATCTCGGATCACGGTGGATTTATCCGGTTGCTCAACATGGATCAGGGGACCACCTTTACTATTGAATTACCCGCTTGATCAGATAGCATTTATCGGCTATTAATGGTCCATGACGGATTGGGATTGATCCGTTTGAGGTGCGTTTTGACGAAATGTGAGAAACAGTCTGCGAGGCTGTTTTCCATGTTATTCGTAATACCAGGTTAAAAGATTATAAAAACAATCAGTTGTATATTCTTTTCCAATATACCCCCAGATAAGACAAAAATGGCTGACCGTATCCTGATCGTCGATGACGAAGTGTCCATACTCTCCACGTTAAGCGATATCCTCAGGGATGAAAACTTTGAAACAGACGTGGCTGAGTCCGCAGAAGAGGCAATGAAGATTCTGACGAATAACACCGGGCATGAATTTCGGGCTGCACTGGTGGATATCTGGATGCCCGGCCTTGACGGTATCGATCTGCTGGACTGGATTAAAAAACGCTTTCCGAAACTGCAGGTGATCATGATGTCCGGACACGGAACAATCGAAACGGCTGTCAAAGCCACCAAAAAAGGGGCCTATGATTTTATCGAGAAACCGTTGTCCCTGGAAATTGTCCTCATCAAGCTTAACCATGCATTGAAGGAATCGGCGTTGGAACGGGAAAACGAAGAGTTGAAACAGGCTCAGCGGCCCCATGATCATGAAATCATCGGCAAATCTCCTGAAATTATTGCCGTTCTTGAACAGATCGCTATGGCAGCTCCCTCCGATGGCTGGGTTATGATCAACGGCGAAAATGGAACCGGGAAAGAGCTTGTAGCGCGACAGATACACTACCAAAGTCTGCGGCGGGATAAACCGTTTATTGAACTGAATTGTGCGGCCATTCCGGAAGAGATGATAGAAAGTGAACTCTTTGGACATGAAAAAGGTGCTTTTCCGGGGGCCATCAATCAAAAACTGGGAAAATTTGACCAGGCAAACCGGGGGACCCTGTTTCTGGATGAAATTGGGGATATGAGCCTGAAAACCCAGTCCAAAATTCTGCGGGTGCTCCAGGAACAGCGGTTTGAAAGAGTCGGTGGGGAGGAGGTCTACGAGGTGGATATCCGGATCATTGCCGCGTCCAATAAGAATTTACAGGAGGAGATCGCCAATGGCAATTTCAGAGAGGATCTCTTCTATCGCTTGAATGTGATTCCCATCGACATACCTCCCTTGAAGGAAAGGAAAGAGGATATTCCCATTCTGATTGACCATTTCTTAAAACAGTTCAGTGAGGGGGGCCAGTACCCAAGTAAAAAAATCGGTAAGGACGCCCTGGACAGTCTGATGGCGTATCACTGGCCCGGCAATATCAGGGAGTTGAAAAACATTGTTGAGCGGATTGTCATCATGGTCCGGGATCCGGTCATCGGACTCAATCACGTGCCACCCGTTATTCGGATGGCAAACAAAGAGATGCTCCAGGTGGATGAGTTTCCAACCCGGCTGAAAGATGCCCGGGACTCATTTGAGAAACAGTTTATTCAGTCCATGCTAAAAAAGAATCGCTGGAATATATCAAAAACCTCTGAAATGATTCAGGTAGAGCGGAGCAACCTGTATCGTAAAATCAAACAGTACAACATTGCGGTTCCCAAGTAGTGTCATTTGGGTGATCATCAGGTGGGATGAAGCAGGGATGGAAGCCAGGAGCGCAAGGTTTGACAATGGGTGGGTCTTATTTGGACTCCCTGGTCTTGAGGATCGAAAAAGTCGGGTCCGGGATTTTAGTGTAGGATTTTTTTCGGAGATATGGTAATTAAATGAACAGAGTCGCTTGCAGGAATCCCTGCTAGCCGGGAAAATCAGTTTCCCGGCAGGTATTAACAGGTTCCCCGGTCATTAAAGAGAAATATAGATGCTGAAAGGTTTTTTTCAGAGCAAGGAAGAGAAAATTAGAGCAAGGGTGGCAGAACACATTGCTGAGGGAATGACTCATCTGTCTCAGAAGTTCTACAATGGCGCCATGATTGAGTTTGACAAAGCGATGGAACTCAATCCTGAGGAAGTCTACCCGAGGCTTGTTGAAGAACTCAGCAATGCTGCCGCTTCCGGGGAACTTGAATCCGCGCTGGCCATTGGTCTGAATCTCTTCAAGAAGAATAACGCCGATTATGAGTTGGCCAATAAGCTGGGAAACTATGCAAGGGAGCTGAAGGATTATAAACAGGCGAACGGATTGTACAAGGCAGCGCTCAAGGTAAATAAGAATTATGAAATGGCGTTTTACAATCTGGCGGCATCACAGGCAAAAGTTGATATTTTTGATGAGGCGGTTAAAAGTGCGCTGGAAAAGTTCGATAACGTGGATGGTTATATTCTGCCCGGCTATATCGGAGAAGAACAGCTCATCGAAAAGATGACAAAGCGGGTCGAGGAGGAGAAACAGATTACCTATAAGGATCAGATTCAGGATCTGTCGATTGAACGGGATAGACTTATTGAGACTGGGAATGCGGTTGAGGCCCAGGGGATTGACATTAAGATTAAGAACCTGAAGGCCAATCTGGACAAGGTCTCTGCCGAGGATCTGATCAAGGAGTTTAAAAGAGAAATCGAAGAAGACACGGATAATCAAAAAGTCCATCGGTTCAATCTGGCACTTTATGCACTGAACAACAAAAAGCCGGATGAGGCAATGGCTGCCGTGGATGGTCTGAGTCAGTCGGATTTTGAAGCCGTGGAACTGATAAAGGCCATTGCCATGGAGCAAAAAGGCTTCATGGATGAAGCGATTCGCAAACTGATCCAGTTGCTTGGTACCAATGAGTTTAATCGGTACCATAATGTGAATCTGGGTTTAATGTATCGCAAGTGTAAGAAAAAATTCCTGTCTACCAAGTACCTTGTCAAAACAGCGGCATTGCTTGAGAAGTCCAGTGGTATATACAGCATGCGGGAGCTCCTCAAGTCTGCGGATCAAAACTACGACCAGGGAAACCTGAAAAAGGCGTTGAACTATTACACGATCGCCGCCACTGAAGTCCCGACCCCGCAGATCTGGCAGAAGATCGGTACGATTTATGTTGAACAGAAAAAATATGACGATGCTGTCGAAGCGTTCAGGCAGATGGCACTTCTGGACCCGGAATCAAAAGCCGCGGACAGTAAGATTAAAGAGATACATGACTACTATGTGGAGAAGGGAGAGCAACTGTTCTTAGACCGCAAGTTCAAGCCGGCTGTGGATTACTACCACAAGGCGCTGGGTGTTTTAAGAAACCCCGAGACACTCAAGAAAACAGCAGATGTTTACAAGCAGTTGAATATTCCGGAAAAAGAAAAGGAACTGCTTGAGGAGTGGCAAAAGCTGGCGGATGAAGAGAAGGCAAAGGAGCAGGAAGCACATCGTCAGAAACTGATCTTGAAGGGCAAGACCTTTCTGCAACAGAAAAACTATATCAAAGCCATCGAGACGTTTGAGGCGGTTTTACGGATGAAAGTAGACCGCAAGATTTTTATGCAACTGGCGGCCCTATACAAGGGATTGAAAAAAGCCAACGAACTGGCTTCATTGGAACAGCGCTGGGAGAAAATGGTTCTGCATGAAGAGAAGATGCGGAAATTCGAAAAGGATGAAGAGCGCAAAATGCAGGCTGAAAATGCAGACTGACCT
Source organism: bacterium (assembly GCA_018830885.1). Taxonomy (GTDB): domain Bacteria; phylum SAR324; class SAR324; order XYD2-FULL-50-16; family XYD2-FULL-50-16; genus JAHJRI01. The sequence goes on from JAHJRI010000112.1 coordinate 10,561, forward strand.
CGGAATTGCTTATCAGGGAGATGGTTTTTGGGCATAGTGAATGACTGTGCTGCCAAAGTGAAAGTTGACGTATTGGACATTCGTAAATCCCGTTTTTTCAAGAATTTCAGCCAGTTTCTGCTGAGATGGAAAATCGAGTGAAGAGTGGGGAAAATAATCGAAGAACGATTCCCCCGGGTAGATGATTTTTCCGATCATGGGGACAATGACAAAGAAATAGAATCTAAAAAGCGGTCTGATGATCGGGATTTCAACCTTACCCATGTCCAGTGACAGAAATCGCCCCCCTGGTTTTAAAACCCGCCATACCTCCGACAGGCAAGTCTCTATCTCAGCCAGGTTTCTCAGCCCGAAACCAACAGTCACGGCGTCCTGACTGTCACTCTTGACAGGCAGAAGGGCTGCGTCTCCCTGGATGAAACGGTTGTTTCTATCAGTGACTCTGGATTTTGCGACATGCAGCATTCCGGCGGAAAAATCCAGCCCGGTTACATTGCCCGACGCCCCGGCCACTCGCTGCAAGCGCTGGGTGATATCGCCCGTACCACAACAGATATCCAACGCGTGGTCCCCCGATTGGATACCCGTCTTCCGGACCAGAAAGCCTTTCCAACGGCGATGCATTCCCTGGGTGATAATATCGTTAAAAAGATCATATCTATTTGCAATAGTAGTGAATTTATTTTTGACATAGATGGCTTTTGCCAGCCCATCCGGGATTTCAAATGGCATTGAGGGTCAGGTTACTGGGTTGTGCCGGTGGGAGCGGCAGTTGTTGCCGGCTGGGCTTGAATTGTGCTGCCATCGTCGGCTTTGACGAGATCAAACTCGAAATAGCGGTTGTAAATCTGCCGTTTATCTCCGAAACGGACCCCATAAACGTTGCTTTTAACGCTTTTTTGATAATAGGCCAGTTCCACGGTGCCGACCAGGTTCTGGGTGATGTGGTTTTTCAGGGTTATCCGGACTCGTTCTCCGGCTTGAAATTTCGGTTTGATGGGATCCGGAATCGGACAGGCCGGTGTATAACCGCCGGTGTCACCATAGCAGACCCATGTCGCTTTTACATAAGCAGTCAGACGATTACCACCGCCATGGCTGAGGATATATTGGTCCGGCGAGAATCCGGTTCGTTCTTCCCATTGTTTCTGAGCAATGTGGTCATAAACCTCGATCAGATAGGCTCTGTATTCGGCCCTGAGGGAAAGCGGGAAAAGAATCAGACCCAGAATCAGTCCACCGGTTAGAGGGCCGTATCGATATAAAGTGGATAACATGAATTGTTTCCCTATTTCACGAGCGGGTCAACTGCATCAGGGTTTCAATTTCCGTCTTGGATATTTGCCGACATTCCCCAGGGGACAACTCCAGCAACTCGATGTTCCCGACGCTGTAGCGCTTGATTTTTAAGACCGGGTATCCCGCTGCCAGAAAGGTTTTTTTGATATGGTGTTTGATGCCTTCCTGGAGTGAGACCACCAGCCATGATTTATCATTTACGAAATGCAAAAACCGGATTTTTACCGGTTGTCTTGTTTTCCCATCAATAACCGGGCCAGACCTGATCCTGTTGATCTCTTCCGGCGTTATTTTCCCTTTTATTTTTACAAAGTACTGTTTCCAGATATGTTGGCTGGGGTGGGCAATTCGATTGGCCAGATCGCCGTCATTGGTCAGGATCAATAATCCTTCGGCGTCATAGTCGAGCCGTCCCACCGGAAACAGCCTCTGGCTTGTTTTTGGAAAATAGTTGACAATGGTATCCCGTCCCTGGGGATCCATGAGGGTGGTGACGCAGTTCTTCGGTTTGTAGAGAGCATATGCGACAGGTTCCTGGGGTACGATGGAAACCAGTTTGCCATTGACTCTGACCTTGTCGGTTTCGGGATCGATCTGGGTTCCCTGCAGGGAAATAAGATGGCCATTGACTGTGACTTTTCCGTCACTGATCAGTTGCTCTGCTTTTCTTCGGGAGGCGATCCCGGCGTTGGCGATGAATTTGTGTAGCCTAATTGTCATACCGTTCTTTTATTTTTTTAAACGCATTGATAGCAGCATTCTGCTCAGAAATTTTTTTGCTTTTTCCCTTTCCGATGCCAAAGATTTCGTTGGCGATCATCAGGGCTGTCACAAATTCCTTGTTGTGATCAGGACCTGTCTCTTCGATAACCTTGTAGTTGGGTGCCCCCAGCTTTCTTTTCTGCACGAATTCCTGGAAATCCGTCTTGTAGTCAACGGTGGGAAAGGTTTTCTCAGCAACTTTAATCTCTTCGGTGAATAGTGTTTGTATGATCTCCGAGACCCTGTCTATGCCGTATTGGTCCCGGCTGTCCAGGAAAATGGCGCAAAAAATGGATTCCATGGTATCAGCCAGGATGGAGCTCTTTTCCCTGCCCCCGGTAATTTCTTCTCCTTTCCCGATCAGAATAAACCGGCCCAGATCGATCTGTTTTGCCAGATTACTCAGTCCGCCTTCAGATACCAGAACGGCTCTGAATTTCGATAGCATTCCCTCGGGCAGATCCGGATAGTTGATCATCAAAAAATCGCTGATCACAAACTGAAGGATAGCATCGCCTAAAAACTCGAATCGCTCATAGTTTTCGAGCTTGTGTTCATGAGCATACGATTTATGTGTCAGTGCCTGAATGAGGTATTCGGTGTTTAGAAACCGGTGTCCTATTCTTTGCTGGAGTTCCTCCAGGTCAACCTCATCTGGTAGGTTCTGAACAGTTGTATAGTCGATCTTGCACATATCAACGTCTCAATACAGGCTGAAAGAGCAACGCGTCCCTTCCTCGGAAAAGACGACCATGTCAGCGGGGATAAGGGTCCTGTTCGGCATTTCTTTCAAGTATCGCTTTAAAAACAATAAAATGGTTTGTCTGATGGGATCTATTTTATCATGAGTGTATATTTAAGCAAGCCTGCGATAGGTCGAAATTGGAAAATATATTTTTTTATCAGAGATTTGCAACTACAACTATTTCGATGACGCTTTTTTTAGGCAGATCAGAAGCCAAAAACCTTAGAATCTGGTATCACTGAGACAGGATTTGAATATTGGATCCTTAAGCAGTTTGATAAAGATCGCCCCCCTGGAAAGTGACAATCACACTTTTGCGGGCATGGATGGGGTGGGCTGTCAATTTGTCCACTCGACTTACTTTTTTCCCGGTTTGTGCAAGATGCTGGAAGTTGCTGGCGAGACCCGTTCCCCTTTAACGGTCCTGAACAATGTTTTTGGATATGATCGATTTCTTGAAGGCCAGGAGGCCATTATCAACCATGTGATCGACGGCAGTGACGCGCTGGTGTTGATGCCGACCGGCGGGGGGAAATCCCTCTGTTACCAGATACCGGCACTGGTGCGCCCTGGTCTGGGCATTGTGATCTCGCCATTGATTGCACTGATGCAGGATCAGGTGGATGCATTGCGCCAGCTGGGTGTTCGGGCTGCTTTTTTAAACTCAACACTGGATCTGAACCAGGCCTATGAAATTGAACGGGCGATGGTTCGGGGGGATCTGGATATTCTGTATGTGGCCCCGGAACGTCTCCTGACACCCCGGTTCCAGGATCTGCTGCAACAGACCCCACTGGCCCTTTTTGCCATTGATGAAGCCCACTGCGTTTCTCAATGGGGGCATGATTTCAGGCCGGAGTATATTCAACTCTGTATTCTTCACGAACGGTTTCCTCAAGTTCCTCGGGTTGCCCTGACGGCAACGGCAGATGAAAGCACGCGGAAAGAGATACGGCAGAAACTGGGGCTCACTCAGGCCCGTCAGTTCACCTTCAGCTTTAATCGCCCCAATATTCACTATCGTGTTGTATTGAAGAAGAATCCCAAAGCTCAGCTTCTGGACTTCATCCGCTGGGAGCACGAGGATGAAGCCGGTATTGTCTATTGTCTCAGTCGGAAAAAGGTTGAGGCAACGGCAGACTGGTTAACCGAGAACGGGTTCACCGCTTTGCCCTACCATGCGGGTCTGGATGCAAAAGTGCGACAGGTCAACCAGCAGCGTTTTCTGAAAGAGGAGGGTGTGATCATGGTTGCAACGGTCGCTTTCGGAATGGGGATCGATAAACCGGATGTCCGGTTTGTTGCGCATCTGGACTTGCCTAAAAGTATCGAGGGCTACTATCAGGAAACGGGGAGGGCCGGTCGGGATGGTTTGCGGGCAAATGCCTGGATGGCCTACAGTCTGGCGGATCTGGTTTGGCTGCGGAAAATGTTGGAAAGCTCCGAGGCAGGAGAACAGCATAAACGCGGCGAAAGAAGAAAACTGGACGCGCTGGTGGGTTACTGTGAAACAGTCCGGTGTCGTCGTCAGGTGATGTTGGGTTACTTTGGAGAGAAACTGCCTGAACCCTGCGGAAACTGTGATACCTGCCTGGATGTGGTTGATACCTGGGATGGCACGGTCATTGCGCAGAAAGCGCTTTCATGTGTGTATCGCACAGGGCAGATGTTTGGGGCTTCCTATCTGATAAACGTACTCAGAGGGGAGGGTAACACCCGGATCAACAACAACAGCCATCATCTGCTTTCCACTTATGGTATAGGCAGTGAGTTGTCGGTTGCTGAGTGGAA
>JAHJRI010000002.1 GCA_018830885.1 bacterium
CATCTCCTGCTGGCGGCCGCTGCCGGCAGGACTGAAGAGGTATCCCGTCATATCCGGCAGAAAAAACAGAGCCGCCAACTGCTGACGGATCTGTATTATGTTGCCCTTGATTTCAACAAACCTGTCATTGCCCTGGAGGCCTCCCGGAAACTCCATCAACAGCACCCGGATCAGCAGACGTTAGCCATGCAGACCAGGGCCTTCGTGCTGAATAACAGGTACCGGGAGGCGCTACCCGGACTGGCTGAATTGCACCGGCAGGAACCCGCGGAGTGGGAGTTTGCATACTTTGACGCACTCGAAAAACTGGGGGAAAAGAAAAAGCTGCTGGAATTCTGGCGAAAGGAGGCCGATCAGCCCAATACATCTCCAGCTAAAAAAAGGGAAGTCGCTTTTTTGCTGCTGGAAAAAGGGTTTTACAGGGAAGCCGAAAACCTGTTTCTCAGACTGGCAGCTCACTCGGCACCGGACAGTCAGGCGGTTGAGGAACTCTTGTATTTATGGGGGAAGAGACCCCGCCCCAATGCCCTGGCATGGCTGGAAAACCGCCTGCAAACCGCGCCGTTGAATGATAAAGCCAGCTGGCTGAGGATTCTGGCCGGGGTCGGACAGGAGACGCTGGTGCTTCGGTATATTGAAACCCATCAGGAGCAGGCAACCCCTGATATGATCGACATGCAACTGGAAATACTGGTATCCCGCAGGGAGATAGCACGATTTAAAACCGTCGCTGACCGGGAAATCAAAAGAGAGAACCAGGCTCCGCGATTGAAAAGAATTGCCGCCATGGGCGCCCAACTGGGTCTGGAGGAGATCCTGATCCAGGCTTATGAAAAAGGGTATCGGCTCGCTCCGGATGATCGGGAAATTCTCAATGAGTACGGCAAAATGATGTTCTACCAGGGGCAATACACAAAAGCAGAGGAACTGCTGGGACAGTTTATCAAATCCGGGGGACTGGATTATGTCAGCACATACATCTATGCCGAACTGCTCTGGCGGAGAAGATACACGGATGAAGCCAGGATCTATTATCAGAAAGCGGAGGAACTGATCTCCTTTCTGATCAAAAAAAATCTGTCAGACCAAACCCTGGACGCAAAAATAAAAGTCCGCCTGGGGAAGAAAAAGGAGGCCCTGGCCCTGTATCGGGACCTGAGAAAGCAGCATCCCGACGATACCGCTCTCAAAGCAGAATATGTTGAACTGTTGATTGATATGGGATATACCGAAGAGGCAGAAAAGCTGTTGACAGATATTTAGCCCCGGATGGAAAGGACTAACACCGTTCCGGTTTGTGTCTTTTAAGCAACAACCGGTCATTTTTCGGTTGTTGCTTAAAAGTTACTCCGTTTTTATTAAGGGCCCCTTGATTAACCGGAACTCAATCAGCAGCAAAGGGTTGGTGCGGTTAAGTTCGCTGGATTTAATTCATCAAGGTGCCCTTCACATTTTCATGACATGGTATAATGATAATGACACAGTCGCGGCTCATCGCGCCCTTCCTCTTTCTCTTCACCCTCCTCTGGATCGGGTGCCCGGCAGCCCATGGGGTGGAAATAAACGGCACGTTCAGGGAGGCGGACAGCCAGACCAGCCTGACACTGGCGTGGTCGGATGCAAGCCTGTCGGTTACAACGGAAAGAAAGCCAGGCGAACTGCTGTTTATCTTCAGTCAACCGATTCAACTGGTCAACACCCCTGCCATACTCACAGACAGTGCCCAATGGTTTGAGGATCTGGTTGTCAGCTATACCACTATTTTCATCAAGCTGAAGGAGCAGGTGGAATACGAAACGGGTGATACCGGATCCAACAGGATTCAGCTGCGTTTCAAGAAAAAGTTAGCGACGGTGCAGCCGCTGCCGGACCCGGGGAAAACCCGGTTGAGGACGCTCAAGGCCCGTCTGCTGTTCAAACAGGGCAAAACGGATGAAGCACTGGCCTTGATCGACCAGCTGATCGACGAACAGCCAGATGAGATATCTCTCCTGCTGATCAAGGCCGATTTTGTCTATGAACTGGGGCGTCGCGAAGAGGCCCTGGCCATCGTTCTCCTGGCTGAAGAGAAAGAGCCCGGCAGTGTGGGCGTGCGGGAGACCAAGCAGCGGTTTCAGTTTTCAGTTCGACCCTTTTTCGTTGCCGAGGCGGCACACAAGGATACCTGTTATGATCTGGGAGAACGGTTTTATCGGATTCAGTTTGAAACAAGACCGCTGCAGCGGCTGGCAATTGGGATCAAGCATACCATATATGGAATTGCGTATAACCGGACCGGCCTGGTTCCCCCCCTGATAAAGGAGAACAGGCAGACGGAGATCTATTCCACCTTTGAGCGAGACAGTGGCTCACTGATCAAACTGTCGCTCTTTATCCATGTTGAACGGGACGCCGGCCTGGCCCTGGAGCACACCTGGTTTGATTCTGACAACTCACTGACCGTGGGTCTTGATTACCAGCGGCCCAACTGGGAATATTTTGTCAGCCAGGTTGAAACCGATCACAAACACCGTCTCCGACTGAGATATGACAAGACCATCAACCACCGGTTTTCCTATATGCTGTTTCCGGCTTTAAACCAGTATGTCCTCTGGGATCTGGACCCGACGCCGACCTCGTTTTCCTTTCAGGGCGCGTTTATCTACAATTTTCATGATTCCTTTGTTGTCAACCGCTGGCTGGGTGAGCACAGCTTCCTGACGGCGGAAATGGACATCGATTACGAAATGCCGCTCTCTGTGGATGAGACGGACGGGATCACCCGATCCCGTTTTACCAAATGGGTCCGCAGCCCCCGGTTGAATGTCGGGAAGCAATACCGGTGCTGGGACTTTTACGGTTACATGGGCTATGCATTTCGTGTATACAACAGCAGCGGCCGCTTCTGGGGGGGCAAGATCCTTTGTGAGGCCCGGGAAGATCTGGATTTTTATTTCAAATTTGATCGATACATCGACGAGAACAGCTGTATGGTGACACTGTTAACGCTCGGCATGAAGTGGATGATATAAGACAGGGAATCTGAAATGGAAGCAGACAGTAACGACAAACCGGGGTTTCTGGCCGCACTGCTGAACCGGATTCCGGAAAGAACTATTGGCATGCGTACCACTGCCGTTTTTGAAACCGTTCTGTTTTTAGGTGTTCTGACGGCGTTAAACTATCTGTTCAGCGATGGCAGCCGGTTTATTGACTTCGCACCCCATCCCTACTGGATCATTATCCTCCTCATTGCAACACAGTATGGCACCAATGAAGCGCTGACAGCCGCCATCCTCGCTTCGGTGCTTCTCCTGGCATGGAACCTGCCGGAACAGGCGATGGACGAGAGTACCTTTGACTATATTTTCAAAATCAGCTTCAGACCCCTGTTATGGATTGTCGCTGCCGTGGTCATCGGTGAACTCCGGGTCCACCACATCCAGCAGATGCAAGGACTCCAGCGGGATTTCGCTGAAACGGAGAAACGGGAAAAATCGATCACCCGTGCCTATGAACAGCTCCGAAATGTGAAGGAAGGGCTTGAAGCCAGAATCGCCGGTCATCTGCAGGGGACCGTCGCGCTGCACCAGTCCCTGAAATCGATCGAGGGGCTGAGCCCGGTACAGATTCTGATGGGTGTCGGGGAGATGGTTGCCAATGTGATCAATCCGGAAAAATTTTCCGTCTACAGCTTCGGACCCAACGGGTTTGAGGTGATCAGCTCCCTGGGGTGGACCGAAGAGGACGGTTTTTCAAGAAGAATCACTTCGGATTCAAAACTCTATCAGGAAGTGATGAAGCGTCGTCGTGTTATCTGCAGCATTAACCAGCAGGATGCCGACATTCTGGAAGATGAGGGTATTCTTGTCGGACCGCTGATTGACCCCCAGGGTGGCGAGATATTTGGTATGTTGAAAATCGAAACCCTCGATTTTATCGATTTGACACTTACCAATGTGGAGACATTCAAAATTCTCTGTGAATGGGCAGGCTCAGCATACGCCCAGGCCAGACAGTTCCAGGAGACCCTGGCCGATACCATGCACAATCCGGATACCGGTGCGATGTCCCAGCAATTCGGGCAGTTTGCCCGGCAGATACTGGAAACGATGAAAACGGAACATGGCGTTAAAACAACGACCATCGATATTGCTCTTTCTCCAGCCCGGCGCCAGAATGCCCGGGATCGGATTGCCACAGCACGACGATTTTTTAAACTGGTCCAGGACCCGCTGCCTGCAAACGCCATGATTTGTGACGGTCGCCGGCGCAACATGGAGTTCGTCATCTTCATCCCGGGCGCCGGTCCCCGAAAGGGGAAATCGATCCTGTCAACCCTGGACCAGTGGCGGAACAGCAACCGGGATGACCTGCTTCAGACGGTAGAAATGACGTTTGAGCTCAAGTCGATCTGATGAAAAGGGAAAAAAGATTATGACGCTCCCGAAAACACCATCAACCTTAAACACAGCGCACGCTGTCGTGATCGCTCTTCTGACGCTGCTGACTGCTGCGGCAGAATGGGGCAGCGTGGCGGGTTATCTGGCAGAACGTCTGTCACTGGCAGCCTGTTTTCTGGTCCATCTCGCGGCTGTGGCCCTGCTGACAGTCTGGATGCTGCGGCTCAGGCGGGCGGGTGGAGATATAAAGCTCACCGCCCTTGTCCTGTTGCTGACAGCTGTTGTCGGGCCGTTCGGATCATTGATCTCGGTCCTGATGCTGACTTTCTATTTTTTGTATTCAAAAAGTGAGATCTCTTTTCTTCAGTGGTTGTCGGCTCTTATTCCCAGTGAGCAGGAATCAACGGGCGTCGAACTGTACCAGAGGATATCATCCGGCTGGGATGATTTCAGTGACAAACGGAGAAATATGAGTTTTCAGGATGCCATTAGCCTGGGTACGATCCAGCAGAAAAGGGAGGCCCTGGCCAAGATATCCCGCTATTATCGCAGGGAATTCGCACCGGCCCTGATGAGTGCCATCCATGATTCGAGCAATGCCATCCGGGTCCAGGCAGCTACCGTGATCGCGAAATTCGAGCAGGAGTACATATCCCGCTATATGGGCCTTTCCAGGCAACATCAGGCGGAACCGGAGAACGCCCCCATCCTCTTGAAACTGGCCCAGCAGGCCGATGCCTATGCATACAGCGGCATCCTGGATGCAGAGCGGGAACGCAGTTTTCGGAAAATTGCGATTGAAAAATATGAGGCTTATCTTGAGATGGAACCGGGCGACACAGCGATCTTTTTTGCCCTGGGCAGACTCTATCTTCACCTGGGAAACACCGATCAGGCCTACCAGACGCTGAGCCGTTTTTTGGACAATGACCGGAAACTGCCCCTGAACCTGGTGATGTGGCTGGTTGAGAGCCTGTATTATTTGAAAAAGTTTACCGAAATCCGCCGGTTGATCGCCATTTATGATGATGACCTGGGCCCTGAATCTGATTATCCCCTGATTATCAAAGATACGCTTCAATTCTGGAAAAACGGTATTTCTGAAGAAAAACTGGTGATTCAATATGACGATGAAGCCTGACCTTCAAAAAATCAATGTCTGTCTCTATCTTGAGGGCACCTATCCCTATGTGGCAGGGGGTGTTTCCGGCTGGGTGCATGAACTGATACAGGAGCAGTCTCACCTGACTTTTCATATCACTGCCATTCTGCCCCCGGACGCCAGCCTGGAATATCGCTATGAAATCCCTCCCAACGTCCTGGGGATTCAAAACATTGTTCTGCACCGCCTCAGGAAAGGCCAGCGGTTGTCCACCAGGGAACAAAAAAAACTGTTCCAGCGTCTGGAAACCCCGTTGCTCAATCTTCAGTCCAGGGCCAGGACCCGGGATCTTCAGAAGGTCATGAACCTGCTGTCTGAAACCCGGCAACCGCTGGGTCGCGACCTGCTGATGAACTCCAGAGAGGCCTGGGTGATGATGCTTCGCATGTACAACACGACCATGGGAAACAACAGTTTTCTGGACTACTTCTGGTCGTGGCGGGCTTTGCTGGGAGGCCTCTATTCGATGCTGATGGCCGAAATCCCGGAAGCCGACTGTTATCATGCCCTTTGTACCGGCTTTGCGGGACTCCTGCTGGCCAAGACCCGACTGGAAACGCTGAAACCGTGCCTGCTCACTGAACATGGGATCTATACCAACGAACGGCGAATCGAAATCGGCGCAGCAGACTGGCTCCAGGATCCCCGTTCGCTGAATCTGAGCGTGGACCGCAACCGGTTTGAAAAAAACCTCCGGGATCTCTGGATTGAGACATTTGCCGGCTATTCGAAGCTGTGTTACGAGGCTTGCGAGCAGATCTTCACCCTGTATGAGGGGAACAAGGTTCTGCAGCTCGAGGATGGGGCGGCGCCCGAAAAACTGTTTATCATTCCAAACGGTATCGATTTCGAGCGCTATTCCCAGGTCATCCGGGACACCGATCATCCGCCGACGGTCGCCCTCATCGGTCGGGTCGTGCCCATCAAGGATATTAAGACCTACATCCGTGCCGTGGGCATCCTGCATCGATCCGTCAAGAATCTCAGGGCCTGGATCATGGGACCGATGGAGGAGGATCCGGATTATTACCAGGAGTGCCTGGAGATGGTCGAATATGACAAACTCCAGGATGTGGTCCAGTTCACCGGCAAAGTGAAAATTGATGCGTACCTGGGTCGGATTGATGTGATTGTATTGACCAGTCTCAGTGAAGCACAGCCACTGGTTCTGCTGGAAGCCGGCGCTGCAGGGATTCCTTCAGTGGCCACGGAGGTGGGTTCCTGCCGGGAAATCATCGAGGGCCGGAGTGACGAGGCACCAGCCCTGGGTGCAGGCGGGGTTGTCTGTTCCCTCTCTTCACCCGCCGAAATCGCCCAGGCACTGGAAAGGCTTCTTATCGATCACACCTTTTATCAAGCCTGCAGCCTGGCTATGAAGGAGCGGGTCAGAAAATACTACAACAAGACAGACCAACACCAGGCATACAGGGATGTGTATGCCCAATATGTGAGTTAAATATGGCGGGTATCGGTTTTGTATTGCGCAAACTCAGTCGGCAGGACAATCTGATCGGAACGGTCCAGGCCTATGTGATCTCGGCCCTGATTTCAACCGGCCCGTGGCTGTTCACCATCCTGGCCCTGGGATCTATCAGCGCTATCTCGGGTAAATTTGTCGCACCGGCAGTCCTGGTTGATTTCAGAACGATCATCATCTATAATTTTGGCTTCTCCCTGGTTCTGTCTGCACCGATCTATATGGTGGTCACCCGTTACCTGGCCGACAACATCTACCAGCAGGATGTCAGCGATACCCCGGGTCTGCTGGTGGGGTCCCTGCTGCTGCTGTTCGGGATAGAGCTGCCCTTGATCTGCCTGTTCTATCTGGTTTATGCGGTTTTGCCACTGAGTCTGGCCCTGGCGGCGATTTTCAATTTTCTCCTGATTTCCGGTATCTGGCTGATCAGTATCTTTCTGACAGCCCTGAAAAACTACCGCAGTGTGACACGGGCATTCGGGCTGGGAATGCTGGCCACGGTTTTCGGTTCGGTTCCCCTTTCGACTTTATTCGGCGCCGCCGGGATTATCAACAGTTTCAGCCTGGGTCTCTCCCTAATTCTGGCCCTGCTCTTTGCCAGGATTCTCAGTGAATATCCCTACCCCTTTAAAAAACCCTTTGCCTTTTTGCATTACTTCATCAAGTACTGGGACATCGGGTTAAGTGGTTTTGTCTATAATGTGGCTATCTGGGTTGACAAGTGGATCATGTGGTTTGCCCCGGAAGCGGATCGTCCCCACAGCCGGCTGGTCACCTTTTCAAACTATGACAGTGCCATGTTTCTGGCATACCTGACCGTGGTGCCTTCCATGGCCATGTTCATTCTGAGTGTCGAGACCAGTTTTTATGAACACTATGTCAAGTTCTACCGGGATATTCAGAAGATGGCCACGTACCGGCAAATCCAGGAGAACTGGCGGCAGATCCTTTCCAGTCTGATGGGTAGTGCCCGCGGGTTTGTGGTGCTGCAGGGAAGCATTTGTGTGATTGTGATCCTGAGCTCTGCCAAAATATTTGATTTTCTGAAGATCAATTTCCTGCAGTTGGGTATCTTCAGGTTCGGGGTGCTGGGAACCATGTTCCAGGTTTTTTCACTATTCACTTTGATCGTTTTATCCTATTTTGATCATCGCAAAGCGGTCCTGGCGATCCAGACGGTGTTTCTGGTCACCAATGCGGGATTTACATTGATCTGTTTAAAACTGGGTTTCCGGTTTTACGGGTACGGCTATTTCCTGGCCTCCCTGGTCACCTTTGTCTGTGCCGCCTTTATTACCATGCGGTATATCAACGAGTTGGTCTACCATACATTTATTACCCGCAATGAATCGGTGGTTGAGTGAAGATCCGGATCTTCAGCAGAAAGGTTGATGCTGTCGGTCCTTACCTGTTCCAGAAGAAATCGGGAGTACACCAAATATGTGTGGGTACCTGTAAGCGGAAAGAGGTTGTTTGTTCAGAAAACCTTGGAAGCCAGGGATGGATTCCAGGAGCTTCAAGGATGGATGCATGCGGTTTTCTGAATAAATAACCACTTGAAGCGGTTATGATCACATACCCACATGTTTTTGGTGCACCCGAAATCGGATAGCGGTTGACGCTCAATGGGGAAACCGTTACCTTATAACGCAGCCCCTTAGAAAACCAGCGGTAAAGGGACACTCCTGAAAAAGGTTTCAAGATAAAGGATAAAACGCCAGTGGATAAGAAAACACACGACCATATTCTCCAGTACCTGAAAAAGAGCCGGGCACTGGGCCAACTGCCGGATGATCTCCTGTTGAAATTGATACCCCTGTGCAGCCAACTCGATTTTTCCGCCGGAAAAACGATCCTGGAGGAGAACTCGGAAAACAACCAGGTGTTCATCCTGATCAACGGCATTGTCTCAGTCTATTCCAGTGGCGAATTTATTGTGAAACTGCAACGAAGCGGCGATATTTTCGGGGAAATGAGCGTCATTACCGGGGAAGTCAGTTCGGCATCGGTGATTGCAGAAACGGAGGTTGAACTGATCGGGGTCAGGGCCCGGGATATCGGTCAATACAACCTGGCTGATGCAGAGACGCTGGAGAACATTTTTTTCCGGCTCTTTTCCAGGGTTCTGGCAGAAAAACTGGCCCTGACCACAAAAAAGGCACGGCAATTTGAAATCGCCAACCGGCAGCTGCTGGAAACCCAGAAAGAACTGGAGAAGGCAAACAGGGAAGCCATCCGGGCGGTCCAGGCAAAAAGCGCTTTCCTGACCATGATGAGCCATGAGATCCGCACCCCCCTGAACTCCATTATCGGAAACACCGAACTGTTATTCTATACGGATCTGGCGTCGGATCAGGAAAAATATCTGAATACCGTGCACAAATCCGGGGAATTGCTGTTATCCATTATCAATAACATTCTCGATTATTCAACCCTTGAAGCCGGTGAGCTGAAAATCGATCACATTCCCTTTGATTTTAAGTCCCTGCTCGAAGACCTGGGGGAGATGTTCGCCAATGCAGCCTCCCGGAAAGACATCAGCCTGGAAATAGAGGTTGACGGAACGACCGCTGCCCGCTATATCGGGGACCCGATCCGCATTCGCCAGGTGCTCACCAACCTGTTCGACAATGCCATCAAGTTCACGGCAGCCGGTCGGGTTCGACTGAGCCTGGCCAAACTGGGGGCCGACGAGGTGGGTGACCACCTGCAGATAACGGTAGAGGACACCGGCATCGGTATCCCGGCCGATAAGCATGTCGAGATATTTGACGAATTCTCCCAGGTTGATCTTTCCACGACCCGTAAATTTGGCGGTACCGGACTGGGTCTCGCTATCTGCAAAAGCCTGGTACGTGCCATGGGCGGTGAAATCGGGGTGGACAGCGGGGAAGACAAAGGATCAACATTCTGGATTCGGCTGAGGCTGCCGCCTGCAGCGGAGAATATGCCGGTGTAAATTACAGACAGGGGCACCAAATATGTGTGGGTACCTGTAAGCGGAAAGCGGTTATGATCACATACCCACATGTTTTTGGTGCTCCCTTACAGACAAGTGTCTTTACAATCCTGTATCTGAAAGCTATGATGGGGAAGAAACAGCGGAGATATGACAACCCGCTGGACCCACACACAACCATTGAAACCGAAATCGTGAAACCGGTCTATGATTAAAAAAGTAACCGCTAAATTTAACGCGAGAATCCTGGTGGTGGATGACTACATCGATAATCAGGAGCTGGCCAGAACCCTGCTCGAGAAAATGGAATGTGAGGTCGATGTGGCAGAGGATGGCCTTGAAGCTGTGGAGATGGTTCGCGATGCTGATTATGACGCTGTTTTTATGGACATTCAGCTTCCGGAACTGGATGGTTACGGCGCAACCCGACAGATACGGGAAGCTGAAGGGAGTAAAAAGCACACCCCGATTATTGCCCTGACAGCCAACGCGCTGGAAGGGGACAAGGAAAAATGCCTCAAGGCCGGTATGGACGACTATCTGGCCAAACCGTTCCGGGGTGAGGATATTGAAAGGGTGTTATCCCGCTTCCTGAAGCCGGAATAGACGCCGGAATGGCTGACCGGCTGCAACCGATTTATTTCCGTCATTCACCTGCTCAATTGTAAGACCAGCCAAAATCACTCATCACCAGTTGAATCTCATTTCGCAACTGCATCGCCAGCTGCACCGAGGCCTGTACCTCTTTGGGATTTCTCATGACAACCTTCAGCAGCTGCAGAGTTCGTCTCAGGCGGGATTCGAGTTCCGTTTTATCCAACAGGTTTTTTGATTCCTTTGCTATCCAGGCAGCCTTCAGGAAAGGGTCCACTTCATGGGGATCTGAGAGCGTGTTGCCCCGGATATGAGTACTGATGGCATTGATGCTTCTTTTGTAGATCTGGTTGGCCGTCGCCTGGGAAACCTCTTTTTCGCCTGCCGCAACCGACAACTGGTACCGGGTGACCAGAACCATGGTGCCAATCATGGTTTTCTGCAGGACCAGATCCCTCGAAATATCCGGCATCATCTTCAGCGTTTTGTTCACCAGACCTTCCATGAGTGGTATTCTGGACAGGAGCAGGCAGGCGGTAATGACAATCAGCAGGACATATCCCGCAATTTTATGGGTCCCCACGGTCATACTCAGATCTTTCTGGGACGCCAGACAGGCATATTCGATCTCTTTCTTGCTGAGACAATCCGTTACATACTCGGACCCTTTGAATTTCTTGTTCAGCATGGATAACCCACCGAGTTTGTCCCGTACGGCGATCAGCGTTTCCAGTTTGAACTGGTCATACTGCAGCTGTTTAACCGCTTTTTGAATCTTCCAGTGCGTCTCATTTTGAGCTGATGTCAGTTCGTGAACGATGCGGCTCCGCAACAGATCCAGGTAGTGGACATACACCTTGACCAGCCAGGTGATGTTGAACAGGCTGAAACTGCCATTATGCAGCGCTTTCCCAATTTCTTTCAGGGCCTCGCCCATGACATCAAGCTTCTTTTCGACCAGACCGCTTTGAGCGACATCACTGTATATCTGTATCCCGTTCAGAACCCTCAGATCCGGACAGTTGGGATATTTATTCAGCAACTCCTGTATTTTCTGCCGGGTGGCACCGATATCGGTGGCGCTCTGCTTTTTAATGACGCTTTCCCTCACCTTACTCAGGTTATAGGGTCGTTTCAGCCTGCCAAAAAGCCGTTTTTTGACCTGGGGATAGGCGAGCTCTTTCCCTAAAAACGATGGGGTATCCGGAAGTTTGATATCCAGGTCATAGAGCCGTGACGTGACCGCCTGGATCTGCTTTTCCATCACTTCCCGCCGCTCGGCAACAAGCCTTTGTTCCTCTTTGCTGATTAAAGTGGGTGCCATGATCCGTTGATTTTACAGTGCCAATTTTGCATGCCGGGGTTGATTCCCGCTTTTTACAGGGTTAACTGTCCTCTGAATTCTGCATTTTCCGGGGGATTATGGTCAAGCAAAAATAGCTGCCGGTCCACAGTGCTTCGTCTCTTCCTCCCTGCAATCAGGCTTCGGGGATAATATCCGGGTGTCTGCCTGGCACGCAGGCCGCCCCCACCTTTCGATTGATTACAGCCTGCGGCCCTTTATGCCGATCACCGTATCACGGGGCTGAAGCTTCTGTGTAAGAGAATGGGGCCGAGACCCGCATTTTTGTTCTATTTTATAGATCGAGATTATCAGATCATTATTCTTTTTTCTTATTGAAACTTGCTGGACAATAGACCTTTATCGACTGGTAGATTTGTCAATCTGAACGGAGCATGATGATGTCAGCAAAAATATATGTTATTTTTTACAGCATGTACGGCCATATTTATAAAATGGCAGAAGCCATGGCCGAAGGGGCAAAGGAGGTCAAAGGTGTGGAGGTGGTATTGCGGCGGGTTCCCGAAACCCTCCCCAAAGAGGTTTTGGAGGCGATGGGGGCCGTTGAAGCGCAGAAAGGGATGGCAAATATCCCCGTCTGCACCGTGGACGAGCTGAAGACCGCAGACGCACTGATCTTTGGGACACCGACACGGTTCGGCAATATGTGTGGGCAGATGCGGCAGTTTCTGGATGCCACCGGCCAACTGTGGGCTGCCGGCGATCTGGTTGGAAAAGTCGGCAGTGTCTTCGCCAGCTCTGCCACACAACATGGTGGCCAGGAAACGACCATTACCAGTTTCCACACAACACTGCTGCACCTGGGGATGGTTATCGTAGGTCTGCCTTATTCATTCCAGGGCCAGATGGGAATTGAAGAGGTCAAGGGCGGTTCACCCTATGGGGCGACAACCATTGCCGGGGGAAAGGGGGAACGCATGCCCAGCGAAACTGACCTGGCCGGCGCCCGGTATCAGGGGAAACATGTCGCTGAAATAGCAGCCAAACTGGCTCAATCCAAATAAACAGGGCGGACAGGGCCGTTCACGCTGTATACCTGAACGGCTCAGAGTAAAGTATCTCCTGACCTGCCCGGGGCAGGATGGAAAAGCGGTAGTCATCGTTCCCCGGAACGGGATTGTGCCAGCGAACCTCATAATGACCCATCTTTCCATCAGAGGAGGCCTGCCGGTAGATGACAGCCAAATCAGGCCCTTCATCGTCAACAGGGACGGATTCATGTTCGAGGGGCACCCAGTTGCCGGCATCCCGGCTGAATTCGAGTCTGACCAGCGGTTTGTGAAACTCAATCCGGGAAGGCGGAACATCAATCCACGTGAAGCGCCAGAACGACTCCTCCAATTCCCCCCTGGCGTGAAATTCGGGTTTTGATTCCGCCTTTCTGGTGCCGGAAGGGGTGCAGTCACGGGGGTAATAGCTCCTGACCGGAAGTGAGAATTCCCATTGCAGCGGCAGTTCGCTGCCGGACCCCTTTTCAGCCAGATCTCCGGCCACCCGCCCCACCTGAGCAGCGACATACGGGCCCGAATGGGGTCCATAAAGATTGCTGCCGCCCTCGTAGTATTGAAGGGCGTATTCTTCCGGGGTCGTCAGATACCCGATATAGCCATTGGCAGTGTCCACGACCACCGCCCTGGTGATCCCGTGCAGCCCTGCGTCTTCGGCAGTTGTTTTCACGGTGTCGGCGATGCGGCGTCCCATTTCCTGGGTGACCTCCCAGGGAAGCGGTATCAGCAACACATCAGCCAACTGGATAATCTGGGCCAGAAAACGGTGCCCGATATCCCGCTTCGGCATCAGCAGGCGCTGCAGCGGACCTCCGAGAATCCGCTTGTGACCCTGGCTGCCCCTGGTAAAATGGTTTCTCGGTCGGCCGGGGCGGAACCACCTGAATCTGTAAAAGGGGGTAATCCTTCCCCGACCCAGTGCCCCGGCCAGGACAGACATTCCCGCATATCCCCGGCTGCTGATGCGGATACCGTCAATGGAGGGGGTTTCCAGCAGATTAATCTCCCGGGTCCTGAACCTGACGTCAACATCCACCTGCATCTGCTGATCCAGTGTGTAGAAAAGCGCCAGGGTTTTTTCAGCGATCAACTGCGCCAGTTTCTTGTGGTCCTGGTAGTTCTCCACACGATCCTGGGCATGATTGGGGTTGCAGTCCCCATGGGTTCCGTTGGCTGTCGCAAGAACAGGATTCCAGGGGGTCCCATAGTGATTCTTCACCCCTGCTTCAACCAGTCTGGCGACAAAACCGGTAATATCGCCACTGTAGAGGCATCCCAGCTCTGCAGGATTGGTGTTGGGATGCATGGAAAAGGATGTGAAAGCACCCAGGGGTTTGTAGTTTTCTTCCTGATCAAGAACATCCACCCGTATCAGGATCAGATTGGGATTGATGGCCCGCAGGGCGTCGGGTGGATCCAGCCGGTTTTTGATATTTTCATTGGAAAGATAGGGGGGCAGCGCCCGGTTGATGGTCGTGCCGTAGACTTCGGTGATCCCTGTGGCAATCCTGGCCGGTTTCCGCTCACGGCAGGCCTTGATAATCCCCCCGGCAATCTGTTTCGAACAGAATGCGACATATTGATCATCCAGACCGGGTTTGTTGGATGCGTTATCGTTATACATCTTATTTTCAAAGAAGTTTCCCGGACCGGAATGGGTATGGGTGCCCATGATGGCAATGGCACCTGCTTCGATATCGGTTTCCTGCGCCACAAGCTCGGCGATGCGGTGGTGAAGGAGCAGCGATCCTGAGAGAAGGTCGCACTGTACCAGAGCAACAGGGCCACCGGTTTTTGGCTTGATATAGAAAATTCTGGCTTTCAACCGGGTTCTCACCCCGACAGCCGAACATGAATACATGGCAAACCCGGCCATGGGCATGCCCGGTGGCGGGGTAATGTCAACGCTTGCCGCTCCGGCCATCAGTGTCGGGCTCTCGCTGGATTCCAGCGGAGAAATGTTGTCGATTCGTATTTTCTGTCTCATGGTGCCTGATATGGAATTTGGAATTTGAAGATGGACCCCCCGATCGGATTTTTCTCAGCCCAAATCTTTCCACGATGGCCTTCAATAATCTCTCTGGAAATGGCAAGTCCAAGACCCGTGCCCTTTATCTCGGAATTTTTTGTTTTACCCTGTTCAAACTTGTTGAAGACCAGTTCCAGTTCATCTTCCGGAATACCGGAGCCATTGTCGGTAATGGAAAAAAGAAGCTGGCCGTCCAGTGCTTCAATGTTCAGCTGAATCCGGCCCTCTGGCTGGGAAAACTTGATCGCATTTGAAAGAAGATTGCCAATGACCTGACATATTTTCTGATGATCCACCACGACCTCATCCAGAAACCCCGGTGGCACCAAAACCGTTTCTAACTGATTGTCCTGAATCATGGCAGAGTAATCATTGATAACAATTCCGGCCAGATAGGAGAGTCTCGCTTTACCGAACTGAAACTCCATTTTTCCAGACTCAAGCTTTGATATATCCAGCAGGTCACTTACCAGACCCATCAAGCGGGTTCCACTGGAATAAATTTGATCAAAATAGCTACTCAGTTTTTCCCTTGATAAAGTGTGGCTTTTTTCCGCCCCGAATTTAGCAAAGCCCAGAATGCCGTGCATCGGTGTTCTGAGCTCGTGACTGATATTGGCCAGAAATGATGTTTTCGCCTGGTTTGCCTGCTCAGCGACCTGCCGTTCCTGCTCCGCTTTTTCTCTCTGTCTTCGATCGGTGATATCCAGAATCATTCCTTCGGCAAAGATGGCTTGATTCAATCGGGCATCAATCCGTTTCAAGGACAATGTTGCCCAAAATCTGCTCTGATCTTTGCATATCAACTCTGTTTCAAAATCAACCAGACTCTCTTTTTCAATCAGTTCCTGATATATATAAGCAAACTCCGGTTTATTTTCGATCAGGGATTCGATACTTTCAACCGACTGAATCATCTCCTCGGGTGTGTGATAACCAAAAATCCGTGCCATGGAAGGATTGACAAAAATAAGGGTTTTGTCATGGGCAACCTGAAAGATGCCTTCGATGGCATTGTTCAGTATCTGCTGTATTCTGCTTTCCGCCTTCTCAAAAAAATCGATTGCCATCTGCTTGTTGGCAAGTGCTTCCTCCTGGGCATGGATGGAGACCTGCTGCGCAAGCTGTTTTTCCCTGTTGGCGGTGTTGATGCGGTCAGCGAGCCCCAGGGATAAAAATACAATCTCAAGAGCGGACCCGATATGGGACCCATAGGCGGTCATAAAAGAGTCCGCAATGATACCCGAGTTCTTCAACAGGGTTGAGATACCCCCCGTCAGCAAAGCAAACATGGCCACCATGTAAAAGTATGATGGTCGATACCGGTTTTTAATGCAGAATCCGCAGATCGTCAGCAAAATTAGGGTTCCCGCTGCCTGGAGATAAAATCCGATCTTAAAACTCAGCCCCATCCAGCCAACCTGGGAAAGAATGGCATTTCCGAAAGACAGCCCGATCAGAATCAAGAGGACCTGATCCAATCCTGGCGTATTTTGTCTGGTCTTGAGGAAAGATCGAGAAAATAGAATATAGCTGACGATCAGCAGATTCCAGGCAACAATCACGAATTTCTGCGACATCCAGTTGTTGTCGGACCAGATATATTGATATCCGATGCCGTCTGCGTTTAACTGGTACAAAATCGTCATCACCAGGAAAAAACAATAAAACAGGTAGCTGTTATCCCTGAGTGAAAAATAGATAAACAGGTTGTAAGCCAGCATCACCAGCATGATCCCGTAAAACAGCCCTAAAAAGATCTGATCATTTCCCAGTTTTGATCGATAGGCCTCGGGGGTCCAGATAACCAGTGGGAG
>JAHJRI010000113.1 GCA_018830885.1 bacterium
CATCGAAACGGAAGGGTACCAACTGCGGCTTCTACCAGGGGCCGAAACCGCCGGAATCGTTTTCCACAATAAAAATGATCCGTCAGCCATCCGGAATATCGCTACCTACTATTTCTTCAAATTGGAAATCCCGGCAGCAGACACTGGAAGAGAGTATGAATTCAGCAATTGCCAGAAAAACGGGGTGCGCAACGTCAGCCTGACAGATCCATTCAACCGCTGGGTCTATATCCTGCACTATCCCGCCCCAAATGCAACTGACACAGCAATCGTGCTGAAACTGGAATAGGCTTCTCTGGAACGAATCTTTCCGGCTGCAATGTACACTATCCGGATCTAGGGACTGGTTTTCAGTTCAAAACTGCCATCGGGTTTATAGGTCACCGTCGCTTCAACATAATACACCTTTTTAATGTCCGACCGGATATCCTGGACCATGTAGTAGGCTTCCCCGCTGCGGGCACCCGTGGCACAGACAAATATGATCGGTTTGTCAGCCTGCATGGTTTTCAGTTTGGCTGCCAGGAGATCGCTGGGGATATTGACGGCCGTCTTGAAATGACCGGTTGCATATTCATCCGGGTCTCGGACGTCGATCAACAGGACGCTGTCCGGATTTTCGGCCAGGATCTGTTTGAACACGGCCAGATCGATACTGCCCTCTTCCGAGCCGCCTTTGATCTGGACACTCTTATCGGCTCCGGCGATTTTTTGCCATTCCGGATACCCCCCCTCAAAGACTTTGACATCGGTGTACCCCATTTTTTCCGCCAGACTGGCGGATTGATGACTCATCTTTCAGGTAAAACCGCCACAATAGAAAATCAGGGGTTTGGATTTATCGGTCGGCAGCAGGTGACTGAACTGGTCAAACTGACTGTTGGGGATACTGATCGCGGTGGGGATGTGCCCCTTTTCATACAAGGGCCGTCTTGGACGGGAGTCAATCAGAACGATATCTGCCCCCTTATCCAGTTGGGACTTGATATAAGGAGCGGTGACAGCGCCATAGTTGCCGGGAATCTGGATCCAATCGGGATATCCGGCGGCATAAACCTTGATATTGGTGTAACCGAGTTTTTCAGCCTTCCAGGCTGAGTGGTGACTCATCTTTCAGGAAGCACCTTCACAATAGAAGATAAGCAGGGTGCCCTTGTCTGACGGAAGCTGGTCCGTCATTTCAGCAAAATTGCTGTCAGGGATATTGATCGCCGTCGGGATATATCCCTTGTCAAATTTTGACCGGGTCGGACGGGAGTCAATTAGAACGACACCCTGCGGCCGGGGGATCGTGACAAACGGTTTGACGTATGCACCGTCTACAATGTCATGGAACTGCCATTTCGGTTCGGCCTGGTCCTTTGCCTGCATCTCTGTCTTGGATGCGACCGGCTGTTTCGTTGCCGGGGCACATCCAAACGTAAATGCAGTGACCAATGCGATTAGAAATGGAATTCCAATCAACCTTCTCAATTTCATAAAATCCTCTCCATATTTACAGCATTCATTGGGAAAAAACCCCTCTATTGCCTCTCATGGCTTAACAAAGGGTGAAAAAAAGTCCCTTTGGCCCGAGAGCCATGGGGACTGACATCATCACCTCAGCCTGAGCTTTTCCAGAACCGGGGTGACATGTGGATATTCCCGGGGAGTGTTGGTTCCCGGGGCCAATTTAACAAAACTGTCTGATCCGTATAGAAAATATTCGGTTCAGTATTAATCAAGGGATTGATGATCCGGAGGTGTTTCGTCGATTTCAGGCGTGCATTGATGTCGCTCCCGGGATCGTTCAGATCACCAAATACCCGGGTCCTGGTGGGACATGTCTCAACACAGGCCGGTTCTTCACCCTTTTGAAGGCGATGCTGGCAGAAATCACATTTGTCGGCGGTTGCCGTGGTGGGATTTCGATAGCGCGCACCATAGGGACAGGCAGTGACACAATTCCCACAACCGATGCACTTTGTTGCATCGATTACCACCAGGCCATCCGGTCCCTTGAATGTAGCTCCGACCGGACAGGCGGACACACAGGAGGGAGAATCACACTGCATGCATTGGCCGGGCTGGAACTGGGTCTGCAGGCCCGCTGCTGTGTCACTATTCTTGATCCAGTTGCGCCAGAACCCTTCCGGCACCCTGTTTTCGACCTTGCAGGCGATCATACAGGCTTTGCAGTCGATACATTTCAAGGCGTCGACGGCAATGGCGTACTTTTTTTGCGTTTGCTTCATGCTTGGCTCCTGTTTTCAAGCATTGTTTGTTTGTAACTATTCAGCTCATATTCAGCCATCAGAGCAAGGACCAGTATGTTATTGAACGGATTGGGAGTTGTTAAGCATCGCCAGGATGGCGATGTCAGCGACCGCCCTCGGAGACAGGCATGATCGAAGCTGCAAGCCTCGCTTCTCACCTGTTGAGAATGAGTTGAATAACATACTGGTCCTTGCTCTAATGGCAATAGAAAAGTAGTGAATAGTTACGTTTGTTTTCCGTGTTCCGGTGAATCAGACCTTCTGGATGGTGACGATGGTTTCATGCATGGCCATGTTACCGGAGATGTCGTCATTTTTATCCTCCAGCACCTCGACAATACAGGCACCTTTTCCATAAACGGTCTTCAACCCCCTGGAGAGAACCCCGAATCCGGAATGCATGTAAACCGTATCCCTGCGTGTTTTTTTGGTAACGAAGGCCTTGATCTTCTGTTTGCCCACGGCACTGCTGACCACAACCCGGTCACCCTGCCCAATACCCAGTTTCCGGGCCGCATCCGGATGAATCCAGAGATCATTTTCAGGCACGAGCTCATGCAGCAGCTTGTTGTTGGTGGTCGATCCCTGGGTGATATAGGCGTTGCGGCCGACAACCATCCGGAAACGGTTTTCGGGGACAAGCTTCGGTGGACGATAGACCGGCATGGGATCAATACCGGCATCCGCGTAACGCTGGTTATATAATTCCACCTTTTTCGACAACGTTTTAAAGCCTTTATGCAATCCGGTATAGACGCCACCCACCTGGTAAACACCATCTTTCTGCAGTGCTGACACCGCCTCCGGCAGCTCCTTTAACTGGGCCGCGCGATATTGTTCCATGGTAAAATCAAAATGCTTGCCCAGATTCAACCGGTTGGCCAGTTGTTGCATGATCCAGAGTGCCGATTTTGATTCATACAGGGGTTTGACCATCGGATCCCGGGTGACCAGGCAGGGGCCGCTTGAAACGCCCTGTTGAACCGATACCGGATCCATCCGCTCCAGATACGTCGCGGCCGGCAGGACGAGATCCGCCATCCAGGCCGTATCACTCATGGTCACATCGATGGAAAGCATGAAATCCAGTTTGTTGATCATCTGGATGGTTTTACGCCGGTTGGCACCGGTCTGCATCGGGTTGGTCTTGTAAGTCAGAAATCCCTTCACCGGATAGGGTTTTCCCTCGATGACCGCATCCCTGGCATGTTTAAAAGCACCTTCGGTATCGAACATCATGGTGGAACGTCCCATATCAATCCGATCATCCGGGTTGTCTTCATAGAAAGGGGCTTCAAACGGAATGGTTCCCAGATGGATCGACTGGGGCAGGACAAGCCCTCCCGGCTTGTCCCAGTTTCCCAGCAGAGCGTTCAGGATGGCGTTGGCCCTTCTGATCTGTGTAGAGTCCGTGTAGTCCGATGTCCGCCGACCCGGATAGACGATTGCCGCCGGGGCGGCAGCAGCCAGTTCCCTGGAAATTCTGGCAATGTCAGCAGCCGGGATGTCACACTCTTTTTCCGCCCAGCGGGGGGTGTATTTCTGAACATGCCGTTTCAACTGCTCAAAACCATGGGTCTGATGCTTCACAAAGTCCGCATCATAGCGCTTTTCGGTGATCAACACATGCATGACCGCCAGAAAGAACGCCATATCCGTTCCCGGCTTGATGGCATACCATTCATGGGCCAGTGCCGCTGTTTTTGTCTGTCTGGGATCCAGCACCACCAGCTTGCAGTCCCTGCGGATGGCTGTCATGAGATCAACGCTGTCCGGCATGACCAGGGCCTCGAAGCAATTGGCTCCCGGCATCAGAACATATCTGGCATGCAGGAGGTCCGCCATGGGCATGACGCCGAAGGTATCCAGATAGGCCCGATTTCGGCTCAGGAGACAGTTGGACTCATGGGAGATAATGTTGTAGGAACCGTAAGCCTCTGCAAATTGATGCACGAACTTCGTCTGCATATCACTGCCCGCCATGAACAGGGTCCCGCAGCGGGTGTATTGCTTCCCTATTTCCTGCAGTTTGTGGGCTGCCAGATCCAGGGCCTGATTCCAGCTGATCCGCTGCCACTGTCCCCCACCCCTGTCTCCCTTGCGCAACAGGGGGGTCTGGAGTCTGTCCGGGTCGTACAGCCTTTGAATGCCGGCGTTACCCCTGGCGCAGAGAAGCCCCCTCGAACTGAGCATCTTGGGATTGGGATCGAGTTTGACCACAACCCCCTTGTCAACCCTGGCGATCAGTCCGCACTTGTTAAAACACATGTCACAGACAGAGTATTTTTTCTCCAGTCCCGCTATCGCTGGATTTTCAGCGGCTGTCGCGGTTGGTACGAGAGCCTCGAGTACGCTTGTGTTTCCGGCAATGGACGCGGCTGCGGTGGCGGTGGCCGAATATTTCAAAAACCGCCGCCGGGTGAGATCTCCTTTTTTGTCAATTGGCTTCATTCAGTCTCCCAGGTATCAATTCAGATTCATTAAAAATCACTCGCACTTGGCCGGGGAGGGGGAATCATAGGCATGCCCCCAAAGGTGAGCGTATATATCATCGATATCCGCCTCTTTTCTCTGGGACCACTGATCTGCACAGGCCAGGCTCTTGGCGTTCTTGAACACCTCTTCCCACTGGGCCTGTGTCTTGCTGACCGGGCTCAACGGTTTACCGACTCGATCGCCGGTGGCACCCTCTTTGTGGCATTCACGACAATATTTCCGATATAGGTATTTTCCCTTTCTGGCATTGCCATCTTTAGCCATGACCATCCCCGGGGCAACCAGGCAGAAAGCCATGCACAGTGTCAATACGCCTTTTCCAATTTTGATTAACATCTCTTTTCTCCTTTTAGAACTTTGATTTATGGGGCCTGCCACATGGCAGGCCGACTAAATATGAAGCCTGACATCCGCAGGCTACTTTCGCCTCGCAGCCGTTTTTGGCTATATCCGAGTTTCCCAAAAGGCCACCGGCATGGCATGCCCAGGTATTTGAGCAATGGAATGCCGTTTCATACGGTACGGAATTTAGCCGGGATTTGCTCCGGAATATTAAGGTCCCCTACAGTCAAGTAAATGAG
>JAHJRI010000114.1 GCA_018830885.1 bacterium
AACACAGCCTGCTGGGCTTCTTTGGGCATTAGATAGCCGACCACGTCGGCTGTACCCTTGGCCGCCCGCTATTGTCATTTACAGGGCGATTTACAGCGATTTGTGCACGAATACACCTGTGTTAACCGGATAGGCATGGAACCGACCACGCGCTGCAATCTGCGCTGCGAGATGTGTGTCAAGCAGGCGCCGGGCAACGCCATCCGGGACGGAGACCTGTCCCTGGACCTGTTTGAAAGGTTGAGGCCGGGACTACAGGATCTGGAGACGGTGGTGTTCAGCGGCATCGGAGAACCCCTGCTCCATCCCGGTCTGGAGCGGATGATAGCAGCGGCAGGCGGCCTGTGCAACAACGGTGGCACCATCGGACTGCAGACAAACGGTACGCTCCTGAATGTCGACCGCGTCCGATCCCTGTTGACGTCTGGACTGAACGAACTCTGTATCTCCCTGGATTCTGTCAATCCGGACATATTCAGCAGGGTCAGAGCCGGCGGCAACCTGGACACTGTCAAGCAGGCTTTTGCAGCGATGAACACTGCCCGATCCGAACTCAAACGGGATTTTCGATTCGGGGTGGAATTCGTGGTCATGAAACAGAACCTGCAGAACCTGCCTGCTGTTATCCAATGGGCTGCCGAGAACGGGGCCTCCTTTGCCATTGTCACCCATCTGCTGCCCTATGGGAAATCAATGGAATCGCAATGTATCAACAGCCCGAATCTCAATGTTTCGCGTCAGCTCTACCAGCGTTACAAAACACTCTGTGAAGAACGGTACCTGGAACTGGACCGCTACCTGGAACAGCGATGGCGCTATCACTGGAACACCTCAAAAAAAGAGGGGGAAAGCGAGGTCATGGCCCTGGGGCGGGATATGATCAATTACGCTTATGAGAACAACATCCCCCTGCATCTGAAAAACCTGATGTCCGAGGATGAAGCCACCCTGGACGAGACAAAAAGGGTCTTTGAGGAGGCCGGTGACATTGCTGCAGCGACCGGACTTGAGCTGACCCTGCCGGAGCTGTTCCCCAGGTATGACCGCCAATGCCATTTTATCGAAAAGGGCAGCCTGTTTGTGGCCCAGGACGGTCAGGTGTATCCCTGTTATTTTCTCTGGCATCAGTATTCGTTTTATCAAAACGGCTTGCCGTTGAAGGTCACGCCCCTCTCATTCGGCGATCTGGGCTCGCAGTCCATCGAAGCAATCTGGTCCAGTGAGACGTTTGCCGCTTTTCAGAACAAGGTGCTGGCCTATGACTATCCCTATTGCGGGAACTGCAACCTGGGTCCCTGCAACCTGTTTACCGCCAAACGGTTCGAGTACGACTGCTATGCCCGGGACATTCCCTGCGGAAGCTGTCCCTGGTGTGGCGGTCTGCTCAACTGCCTGCAATAGCTGCAAGAGGATGAAATGAAGGTAGAACTCAGACTGTTTGCCTCCTTTATGGAATATCTGCCCGCCACGGCGGAAGGCCATCGGGTCGAACTGGAACTGGCGGAGGGAACCACGGTTCGGGATGTACTGGTGGATCTGGGGGTTCCCCTGGATATGGTCAAACTGATCTTTGCCAACGGGGTCAAAACCGACCTGGACTATACCATCCAGGACGGTGATCGCATTGGTGCCTTCCCGCCGGTCGCAGGGGGCTAGTGCGTTTACCGCAGACTGGCCAACACCCCCCAGGCAAAAAAAAAGGGGTTGCCGCAGCCTGCAACCAGCTGCGGCAACCCCTTTCTGCTGATGACCTGTCCGGGTAGAACTACCAGTTAAAGACGGAGTCCAGCTCGGAATCCGTCACTTCAAACCGGACATTGTGGGGCGGGAAAATCTCCTTCTTGAAGAAATCAGGCAGCCGATCCATTTCCGGCGAAAAACCTGCCGCCTTGTTGAACCCGACTTCATTCTTCAGGATCGACTTTCCGAGCGCCGTCACATCATCCGCCGTCAGGTTCAATCCATACTGGGCATTGATCATATCGATCAAGGCCTGAAAGGTTTCGGGCTGATCCAGGATGGCAAATGCGGTAAACAGGCACATCCCCGTGGAATCAACCGCAGCAGTCGCAATCTGAAGATTTCTGGAAAGCTCGACTTGCCCTTCCGGTTTCAGTGGGTTAACGGTTCCACCCACATCCAGGATATTGGATGTGACTGAATAGCCGGCGGTGTGGTCCGCTCCCATGGGGCTGGTCGCATAAGTCACACCAACCCCCTGCACAGCCCTGGGATCGTACGCCGGCATGGATTGCCCTTTGACAACGGGGACCCGTTCCACTCCGAACGCCCTGCCGACGGTGGCGGCACCGGAACCGATAATCCGGCCCAGGGGGGTGCCTTCCCCAGCCTCCTTGATAAACCGGATGGCCGCCTCGGCGTCTCCGAACTCCGCCAGACCGGCTTCCATTGCGACACCGATGGCGGCGCCCATTTCGATGGTATCGAATCCGAAATCGTCATCCAGTCGATCCATCATGGCGATGGCATCGATATCATCAATTCCGCAGTTTCCGCCATGGGCCCAGACTGTTTCATATTCCGGCTGTTTGGTCAGATAGTTGTGGTCCTTATCATGATAGATACCCGAACAACGGATGATGCAGTCACTGTGACACCCATGTTCCGGCTCACCGCCGCGTTCATACTCAAGTTCAGCAATGGTTTCGCCGCTGATCTTTTCCGCACCCGCAAACTGGCCAAACTGGAAGTTGTGGGTGGGATAGGCCCCCGCTTCATTGATGACGTTGGTGAGCACACTGCTGCCAAAGGCAGGCAGTGCCTGGCCACTGACGTCATGTTTTTTCAAACCCTCTGCGAAGGCCTTGTTGGCGTCACCGAACCGGGAGGGGTCCTTGGCGATAATGCTGGATGTGCCGGCTCTTTCCAGGGCGATCACCTTGATGCCTTTCGCCCCCATCACAGCCCCACCGCCACCTCTTCCCGCATGTCGGGTCGGTCGCTGCTCATTGTCCGTGCAGGCGATGCTGGCAGCCCCCAATTTCATCTCACCTGCCTGACCGATGGATATAAATGCGGCTTCCGGGGAAAAACCGCCCTTGATCTTATCAATCACCGCATAGTTGCCGGTCATTTTCAACTCGTTTTCAGGAAGAATCTCAAAGCCATCTTTTTTGATGATAATTTTATAAAATGCGCCATCTTTCGGTTTTCCTTCAATTACGAGGGCTGCATAACCCAGTCGGGCCAGAATCGGGCCGGCGGGTCCGCCCGCATTGGATTCCTTGATACCCCCGGTCAAAGGGCTCTTAAAACCAATGGAAACCCGTCCTGTCATATTCGCCGGTGTCCCGCAAAGCAATCCGGGGGCGATAACCAGCTTGTTGTCCTCTCCCAGCGGGTGGCACTGGGGGGGCACCTCTTTGGCTATAATCGCAGATGTCATGGCCCTTCCACCCAATCCGGCATACGCTCCCACAGGCTCCTCTTTCCCGACGGGTCCGTTTTCGCCGCTCATATTAATTCTCAGTATCTTCTCCATCGTCGACTCCTTTTTCAATATGATCTGTTAACGTTTGTGACCTGCCCTGGTTATTGAATCTTAGGGACTCTCATCACCGCCACGGATATGCTGATACAATGAGTATTCAATGCCCTTAACTTAAGGGCACCTTGATTAACTGCAACTCAGTCAGCATCAAAGGGTTGATGTTTCAAGAACCTCGGAAGCCATGGATGGTTTCCAGGAGCTCCATGGATGGACTCGTGCGTTTCTTGAAAGATCAACCCTTTGGTGCCGGGTAAGCTCGATAATGTTAACTAATCAAGGTGCCCTTAAACAACCTTTTCCTGCCAAGCACCAATGGTTCCGGTTTTCAAGAACCCTGAAAGCCAGGGACGGCTTCCAGGAGCTCCAGGAAAAATGAATGCGTTTCTTGAAAATCGGAACTGCTGGCGCGGAAACAATCGCTTAAGTTAACGACATTAATTGAGAATTGATCTAACTGCCGGTACTTTTTAGAAACAGGAATCAGAATTTAAGCCGGTCGCCTCATCTTTAGTAATTTCTTTCCCGGATGTCAACCCATTTAACCAAAAATAAAAACGGGCTTCGGGTCCTGCCCCCAACCTCACAACCAGCCCAGACTTTCGAGGGTTTTCTTCAGGATGGCGCTCTGTTCGGGGGTCACCGGCTGATAGGGCAACTTGACCCGGTTGGTGATGGGGAATCCCTGCAGCCGCAGGGCTTCTTTCAGCAGGCTGTGATTCTGATTGGAGGGATCCGGTTTTTCCGACATCGGACGCTGCATGATTTTTTTGAAAATGGTGGCCGAATCTTCCGGTGAAAAATCCACCCCGGAAAACAGTGACAGGGTCTGTAAAAATTTTGACTGGGCTTTTTCCATTCCCTTGCGATCACCATCCTTAAAGGCCTGCCAAATGGTCTTTGCGTCTTTCGGCCCCAGCAGGGGATGGGGGCAGAAAACCCCGGCACCGCCGGCTTCCAGGCAGTCCTGAAATAAAACCGTCATACCGGTCCCGGTTTAAAAAATAGGATGAATCGTCGCGGTTTAGAATCTCCTTGTATGAGGCAATAGAGGGTCACGCGTCTCCCTGTCAACCCGTTTTCCAGGGTGGCTTTGATCCCCTGCTGAAAAGTCAGAAATAGTAGCGATATCCAACCTCATGCTCAACCGTGTCATTCGCCCTGCGCCAGTCCAGGCGCAGACTGTGATTCCTGAAGCGGTTGTAGGCCACACCGACCTGTTGGTACAGTTCGGGAAGGTCACCCGCATCGGCAGGATAGAACAGCGAGGATTCCAGGTGAATTTTCCAGACGTCGGCCGTCGTCCGGAGATACCCCAGGCTGATTCCGGCGGCGATACGACCCGGCGTCTCCAGACCAGCACCATAACGATAGCGAAATTCGCCCAGGGTATAGAACAGACCGTCCAGAACCGAAAAACCCACGCCACCACCCGGATTGAGAATAAACCGCAGACAGTCATCACAGTCCGACACCCGGGCCTGGCGCAGACCCATATCCAGTTTCCATGAAAACCCCGGTTGAAAATCAGTGCGGGCATTCAGCGAAATGACGTTAACCAGCGTCAGATCGTGCAGCAGGGGATTTCGGTCCCCCTCGTACCAGCGGAACCGGGCCTGAAAAAATTCGACCTGGCTCTGGGGAATGAAACCCGTATCCCCGTCCAGCAGATCGTGGAGAGTCAGCCTGAGGGAAACCCCTCTGAAGCCTGCCCGGTCGGTTGTCTCCCCGGCGGAAAACGAAACCATCAACGGATCGTGACCTGTTTCCGGGGGCGTGCTGACCGGCGGGTAGTCGACCGGCGGCAGTATGGTCCGCAAGGCGGCCCGTTTAACCAGTACCTGCTCCCGCAGACGGTCCGCCTCCTCTGTCTGCTGAACCGCATAGTACTGGGTCAGGAGGTCCAGGACCCGGGACCGGCGTTCCACGGTCAAGCCCTCCCCGGTGTCCAGGTAGGCAAGATTTCCCGTCCTGGTGATCCTTACTGCCAGCAGTCGTTCATTCGCATCCAACGCCACCAGTTGCTGCCGGAATTGACTCCAGCGGGAGGGTCGATATCGCCGGCGTGTCACCAGGCCGGGCCGGCTGGTAATGTCGTGGATGGTCTCGGACGGCAGGGTCCAGAAGGTGTAGCGATCCCGCAACCTCAGCGTGGGCCTGGCTGCCTCCAGCAGCGAGAGCAGGTGATAGGAGCAGTTCTCCCTGAAGAAGTAGTAATCGAAATAGACCGGCTTCAGCTCCCACAGGTGATAGATCATCCGGATAATCTCCCCCTCGCTGAAGTCAAGGTCGTACTCCCAGATATCCCGCTGTTCC
>JAHJRI010000115.1 GCA_018830885.1 bacterium
AGTCAGATTGGTATTTTCATTTTACTTCCCCGTTTTCATAGGATTTTTGACAGAACCATTATGGTTAGAACCACCAACACGACAAACGTTTAAAAAACTCGTTACTGTTCAGCTCAAGTTTCGCTTCAGAAGCCGGTACCTGTCTATAATTGAACTCATTCTCGGCGGGCTCCATGTTCGAAGCTGCAAGCTTCGCTTCTCACCTCCGAGGGCAGTCGTTGACTACGCCATCCTGGCTCCGTTTAACCACTCCCAATCCGTTCAATCACACACAGGTACCAGCTTCCAACGCAGAAATGTGGTGAATAGTTACAAAAACGCCAACTATTCGGCTCGGTAGGGCAGCCTCAGTCCCCGGTTTGATTGCCCATCGCTGCCTCCTTTATAAGAGGTTGAAAAACAGTTTCAACATAACGGTTTCGATTGACCAATATAATCCTGTGTCACTTACACACATACGAACCAGCCCTATCGGGCACAACGAAAACATAAGAATAGTATTCTGTTACCATCCGTGTCTGGTACAAACCTCTTTCAGACGGAGACTCGTTTCAAGATGATCTAGAACTCATTTCGCTGAAATCCCAAAACTCGGACTATGTCCTCAGACAGTTGGGATTTCGGACGCTCTATTTCGTTCAGATCATCTAAAAACTCGTCTAATCGTCTGAAACAGCTTCATACCAGACACTCTGTCCAGACAGCCAAATCATATTCTCATACAAACCACCATGACCAGCAGGTCACAACGAAGGATGAGGATGTCTCTGTCGTCCGCAATCAATGTCCCGTGGCGAAGAGGACGGCCGGCATGGTCAGGACCAGGAGTTTCACATCGAGCCAGAGCGACCAGTTGTCAATATAGTTCAGGTCCATCTTCATCCAGGTTTCAAAATCAATGTTGTTCCGACCGCTGACCTGCCAGATGCAGGTGAGACCCGGTTTCATGGAAAGGCGGCGGCGCTGCCAGACTTCGTATTTTTTAACCTCCTCCGGGACCGGGGGTCTGGGTCCCACCAGGCTCATCTCACCCCTGAGGACGTTAATCAGCTGAGCCAGCTCATCCAGGCTGCTCCTGCGCAGTATCCGTCCAAGCCAGGTGACCCGGGGGTCGTTCCTTATTTTAAACACCGGGCCGTCCACCTCGTTCTGACTGATCAGTGCTTCCTGCATTTTATCCGCACCCTGGACCATGGTGCGAAATTTCAGCAGATAAAACTCCCGACCGCCCAGCCCGATCCGTTTCTGCCGATAAAACACAGGTCCCTTCGATGTCAGTTTAATCGCCACCCCGATGACGATCAACAGCGGGGAGAGCAGTACCAGCAGGATAAAAGCAAGCAGATAATCCATGATCGCTTTGGTAAACAGGGCTATCCCGTTCTGGGGCACGCTGGAGAGAACGATGGTCTGCATCCCCATAAACGAATTGAAATAGGCGGAGGCGCTCTCCGGCTTATACATGATACTGGGAATCTCCCAGTCGGGCAGCACCCGGATGCTCACGCCAGCCGTCTCGGCAAAGAAAATATGCTCCTTGATCCCGTCGATCTCCTTGAGCGGCATGGCAAAAACCACCTCATCCACCGGATTCTCGCACAGAACCTGGTTAAAATCCCGCATGGTCCCGGTCACCTGGATACCGTCATAGACCTCCACCCCCACCCGGCTTTCATCCGTCTCCAGGCACCCCAGGATCCTGATGCCGGAATCATTTGTTTTGAGTACCCGGCGGATCAGATCATAGGCCCGTTTGCGGCTGCCAACGACCAGGATGTTCCTGAGACTGAACTCCCTGTTTTTATGCACCTGGAGGGAAAAGTAGATCATCCCCTTGTTGATCATCAGGCTGCAGAACGCGATCACGATAAACAGCGCCATCATCAGCCGGCTGACGTCCGCCTCCTTGATCATATAGAGCAGCAGGATCACGGTCCCAAAACCCAGAAACGTCCCCTTGAGGGTATTGCCGATAATCTGATCGAGGGTGCGTCCCCGGTAGGGTTTGTAAAACCCACTCAGGTTAAACATCACAAAACAGCTGAGCAGGACCAGCAGCAGTACAAAATAGTAGTTGGGGTCCTGGGAAATCCCACGAAAGGGCTCCGGCAGAAAATACCGTTTGATCATGTAGGCCGAAATAAAAGAAGCCGCCAGAATACCGAGATCGACGACCTGATGCAGTATCTTCAAATGCCTGTTATCGACGGTATACATCATCGTCTCCGCTGACGCTAAAAAATGCTGAGCAAAGAGAGGACATAGGCCATGACACGGGACCCCTTTTTCTGAACCGATTCCTCGGGTTCTGCTGTTTTTGGCGCCCCGTAGGGTTCCGGAGCGGGTTCATTGGAGGCCAGCTGTGCATCAGGGTTTTTGTCCGCCCCTGACACGGACTGCACACCCCGTTTTGTCCGTCTCTGGGTCTTGTTTTCGGTCACAGCTCCTGTTTTCTCTCCCTTGCTGTTATCTGCCAGTGCCTCAGCGCCCGATTTAACAGGGGTAACGTCCCGTGCAGCCACAACGGTTGTTCCCCGCCCCGGGGCCTGGCGCTGCTCTGTCCGCGCAATCGGGGTGACGGCTACTTCATTGGACTCCCCACTTTCCCGGCCGTCCTTTTCCGCGGTCACGACATAGTAGAAAGTGGTATTGGTGCCCAGATGCGCGTGTTTGTAGCCGCTGCGAACATCCCTGATCTGCTGTCCGTTATATTTGGTCACACCGCGGTTATGGCTCCAATAGAGGTTGTACCGGGTATCACTGTCGGCCTGTTCCCAGGTCAGGACATTGTTTCCCTTGTCCGTCTGGACGGAGACAACCGGAGAGAAGAGCATTCTGCTGGTTTTTTCCTCCCCGAAGGTCAGGGGGCTGTCTTCCTTTTGTATGGGTGTCAACCGGACCGATTGTTTCTTCTCCAGTCCCGGAATATACTGCTGACGAACGACCTCTGTATCGATCCGCCCATACCCGGGGCTGATCTCGGTTATCTCGATGTCGGGTTTTTCGTCCACCATCACCCGGTGGGAAGAGACGGTCACATGCCTGGCGGAGGAGTCGATCAGCTCCTGGTAATCTTTGTTGTAAATATTGACTGCAATGGCATTGTAGTCATCTTTCAGCAGGAACCCCGCCGGGAAGGAGACCTTGAAAAAACGGAGATCATCTGCCGGAATCACCGGCAGCCGGAACCCACGCCAGACCCGCTCCTCGTTCTCCATCTTAAAGAGAATCACGCCACTCAGTTCAATATCGTCTGCCGTTAGATTCTTCACGTAAAAAAAGGTATCGAAGATATACAGCTCCTCATTCCACTCCAGATCAATGGCTGAAATAGAAGCCCTTTTCTCCTGCTGACCCTGGGCTGACAGCGCCATGGGAATGTTGATCATCATGACCATCAGCAACCAGAGCAGAAACTTTATCGTTTTCACGTCACCCTCCTGAAATCAATTAATCAGTAACAAACACCCATGACCAGCAGGTCACAACGAAGCATGAGATTGATATCGCGATGTTGACCCGCG
>JAHJRI010000116.1 GCA_018830885.1 bacterium
GAAACGCGTCTAATCAACTGAAACGGCTTCACACCAGTCGCTTCCGTGCTGCTATTCTCATGCAAACCATCATTTCCGCGGAGCGGGCCAACGAAGGATGCGAATGGCAAAATCAGGGGACAAGTACTTGTTACGTGTACCCTGATTTATTTTCATACAAACCAGACAATTATGCAGAATTCACTATTCATACAGAAAAAGCGTGTCCTGGTGACGGGTGGGGCCGGGTTTATCGGTTCTCTCCTGTGTGCCAGACTTCTCGATGCTGGGCACACCGTTATCTGCCTGGACAATTTTTTCACCGGCACCCGGGAGAACCTGGAGCCTTTTCTGGATAACCGGAATTTCGAACTGATCCGGCACGACATCACCCAACCGATTTTCCTGGAAGTGGACCGGGTTTTCAATCTGGCCTGCCCGGCGTCACCCATCCACTATCAGTACAACCCCATCAAAACCCTGAAGACCAGTATTCTGGGAACCATGCACATGCTGGGTCTTGCCAAACGCGTGAAAGCGCGGATTCTGCATGCCAGCACGTCGGAGGTCTATGGCGACCCCCACGTTCATCCCCAGACTGAGGACTACTGGGGAAATGTCAATCCCATTGGTATCCGCAGCTGTTATGATGAGGGCAAGCGGGCAGCGGAAACCCTGATGATGGACTACATGCGGGAACAGAGGGTGGATTCAAAAATCGTCCGCATCTTTAACACCTACGGACCCAATATGCGTGCCGATGATGGGCGGGTGGTGAGCAATTTTATCGTCCAGGCGCTGACCGGCCAGGATATCACGATCTATGGCGAGGGACGCCAGACGCGCTCATTCTGCTATGTAGACGACCTGGTGGATGTGTTGCTGCTGATGATGGAAAAGGACAACTTCTGCGGACCGGTTAATATTGGAAATCCGGTTGAGTTCACCATCCTGGAACTGGCTGAAAAGATACTGGGCATGACCGGTTCGAAATCCAAACTGGTCTTCAAACCGCTGCCCCAGGATGATCCGACCCAGCGCCGACCGGATATTTCGCTGGCCAGAAAAGAGTTGGGCTGGGAACCAAAGATCAAGCTGGATGCCGGTCTCGAAAAAACCATTCCCTATTTTGACAACTGGCTGGTTCACAACACCAAAGACACCAAATCGTAAGCCCCGAGACCCATTTTGACACTGGATCCTGCTCAAATATCGGTCGTCCTGGTCGAGACCACCCAACCCGGAAACATCGGTTCGACCGCCCGGGCCATGGAGACCATGGGGGTGACCGACCTGCGTCTGGTCAATCCCTGCGAGGTTGATCATCCTGAAGCCCGCATGTTTTCAATGAACGCCCGTCACCTGCTCTATGAAGCCAGGATATTTTCCAGCCTGAAGGACGCCATTACGGACTGCCAGCTCATCATCGCCACCTCCAATCGCCAGCGGGACAAAATTCAGACGTCCAACTCCCTTTATGATCTGCCCCGTATTATTCAAGCCTGTGATCCCGGTCTTTCCATTGCCATTGTGTTCGGTCCGGAACAGTCCGGTCTGACCAACGACGATATGAGCCTCTGTAATGAGTGGATCCATATCCCGACCTATGGCAAAACCGGCTCCCTCAACCTGGCCCAGGCGGTGATGGTCGTGTTGTATGAGGCCTCAAAGCTCTATGACCGGAAGTTTACCCCGGAGCCGGAAGTCATCCTGCCGGCATCATCGAAAAGTATTGAAGGGATGAAAGAGCACTTCTTTCGCATCCTGGATATCACCGGCTTCCTGCGACTGAGCTCCAGAAACGCCCTCTGGGGTAGCTTTTCAGGCTTGATCGGACGGTCCAAACCCGATGAGCGGGATGTCCGCATGATCCGCGGATTCTTCAACCGGATCGAGGTGACCCTGGCCAGAAAGGCTAAAAAAAAGAAGGACTGATTCTGGAGCGGATATTATCCTCTTTTCTCTGCAGGCACGCGGCAGATCATTCATCACAGCCTTCCTACCCCCATGAACCGCGCAGTGGGGTGTACCAAATATGTGTGGGTACCTGTAAGCGGAAAGAGGTTATGATCACATACCCATATGTTTTTGGTGCACCTCCGCAGTGCAGTTGTTTGACAGATTCCAAATGCTTTTGTATATATTAAGCAACATTATCTATATTCAATACAATGCAAAAGGAATTTATGGCTATCAGCATCCGTAACGAAAAAACAGAAAAACTTGCGAGAGAAGTTGCTGTTTTAACGGGAAAAAACATGACTGCTGCAATAACGCTTGCATTAGAAGAGCAACTGGAAAGGATAAAGGGCCGCAAGGCAACGATGGATTTAGTCGAAGAAATAATCCAGATCTCCGAACGATGCAAGTCTCTTCCGGATATAGACCCTCGCACGCCAGATGAGATTTTGGGTTATGATCAGGATGGGGCCTGCTGATGGTAATTGATACATCGGCGATAATTGCCGTTTTACTGGGAGAACCGGAAGCCCGGCAGATCGCAGCAGCGATTAATAACGATCCTAAACGAGTGATGAGTAGCTTTTCCTTATTGGAGGCAGGGATTGTTATTGAGGCAAAGAAGGGAGAATTCGGTGGAAGAGAACTCGATCTGCTGTTGCATCGCTGTCAAATTGAAGTTATTGGTTTTACCTCGGAACAGTCCGAATTGGCCCGGGTTTGCTGGAGAAGGTTCGGAAAGGGCAGGCATCCGGCCGCCTTGAACATAGGTGATTGTTGCTCATATGCGCTTAGTAAAATTGCCGATGAACCTCTGCTGTTCAAGGGCGACGACTTTTCAAAAACGGATCTGAAATTGGTAACATTCTGAATCAAATCAGAAATTTCCTGACCAACAAGGTTGAGAGCATGCCATATTTATATTAAATGGTGTGGATCGGGGCTTTTTCTAAAAGGTACTCTTGCAGTATTGGATCGTGTCTGGATTAACTTTTGAACTTTCGGGGCATCTATTCAGCACTTCTTCCCAGTTAATGGGGTCGTGGCCTGTATGTGATTGAACGGATTGGGAGTGGTTAAGCATCGCCAGGATGGCGATGTCAACGACCGCCCTCGGAGACAGGCATGGATGCCTGTCGAGAATGAGTTCAATGACATACAGGCCATGACACCTTTAGCGATATTCAGCTGAATAGTTGCCTTTCCGGTAAGATTTTTAAAGCCTGGATTTTATTGGAGCGGAAGACGAGGTTCGAACTCGCGACCCTCAGCTTGGGAAGCTGATGCTCTACCAACTGAGCTACTCCCGCTTGCTTTGAAAGGATTATCTGCACGGTCTGGGTTGTCGGTATCGATTGCTGTTGTCAACCATCTGAGGAACCCAAACGCAACATTTGTCCCGGAAATGGAATGCAACCAGGACTTAACCCTCTATTGGCAATAATATAAAGGGTTGGGCCAATTTGTCAACCATGCAGTGAATCGGGGTGCACCAAGTATGTGTGGGTACCTGTAAGCGGAAAGAGGTTATGATCACATACCCACATGTTTTTGGTGCACCCGTGAATCGTAAGAACCGGTTGGATTTGATGTTTTGCACGGAACGATGCCATCGAAGCACACCTATATTCAAACGGCCTTATCACAGACACGGGTTTGAAGTTTAAGTTTGATTGAATTGTAAGTTTTGTACTGTTGCCTAAACCATTCAGCTATGTCCGGTCAGGTTTTTGCACTTTTAGGACCAGTCAATCACGGTTTTCAGTGGAGTCAAGGGGATAGCGATTTAAAACCC
>JAHJRI010000011.1 GCA_018830885.1 bacterium
TCGTTGATCGTCGGAACTTTCGGGGGTGGTACAGGTCTTGCCACACAGAAGGAATGCCTGGAACTCCTGGGCTGCCACGGAGCGGGCAAGGTTCAGAA
Source organism: bacterium (assembly GCA_018830885.1). GTDB lineage: Bacteria > SAR324 > SAR324 > XYD2-FULL-50-16 > XYD2-FULL-50-16 > JAHJRI01. The sequence goes on from JAHJRI010000011.1 coordinate 99, forward strand.
ATTCACTGAAATTGTTGCCGGAACCGTGCTTTGCGGAGAAATTTCTTTGGCCAGCGCCGTCATCGCCGGGGATTGGGTTACCAGCCATGATAAATATGGACGGAACAGATAATAATCTGTTGCCAGCAATTGTTCGTCAGAAATCAGGATCCGACTGAACGAATTCATATTTTGGCCATATCTGTCAACAATAACAGGATATCACATGCCCTGTATTTGACATCTGAAACGCTGCTTGTTATAGACAACAATATAAATACCGGATCACAGACAGGCATGGGTGTCAAATGGGTTTTTCTTTAGCAGGCTTTCTTGAAGAAAACAGGACGATCATCATAAAACAATGGGTGGATCAGCTAAAAACCCAGGTAAGCTCTCAATATTCCGAGCGGCCCCGAAGAGAGCTTGTGGCCACCGTATCACAGGCTTACGATGCCAACACCCACGTATTGCTGCATAACGATTTCAGCTACATCGACCGCTTTATTGAAAAAATCTCTCAAATGCGTCTGAAAGCAGGATTCCCACTATCCGATGTGCAGATGGCCTTTGAGCTGTTCAGGACCGTTGTTCCCCCACTTATCGCAGCCGAAACGACTGTCGGGGAATTTTTAGCCACCACCGCTCAAATCAATCGCTGTTTGACATATACAATTCACCGCTTCAGTAATTACTTTCAGGCGATGCACCAGAACAAGATACTGGAACATAACCGGCAGCTGGAAGAGGATGTGAGGACCCGAACGGCAGCGCTGAAAGAATCGGAACTCAAATATAAAACCCTGGTTGAAGAGATCAACGACGGGTATTTCGTGGTCCGGAAAGAAGCAGTGGTGTTTGCAAATCCGGCTTTTTGCGCGATGCACGGGTATCAGTTGTCGGAAGTAATCGGAAAAAAATTCTATACCTTCATTGATTCCAAGAGCCGTAAAAAACTTATTGATGTCTATGAAAAGAGTTTTCTGAAACGTGGTACTCCCCGAACTTTCGAATACCTCCGCTTAACCAGGGACGGGCAAAGCTTTCCAACCGAAATATTGGCCAAGGTAACTCTTTACGATAACAAACTTTCCAGCATCGGTATTTGTCGTGATATTACTCAACGGGTCCGAATGGAACAAAAGATTCGGGAAACAGAACGTATGGCTTACATCGGCCAGATCACCACATCGCTTTCCCATGAAATCCGCAACCCGCTGTCAGCGGTACAGATGAATCTTCAAATACTGAAGAAAAACCTCCATCTTAAAGGCAACGATCAACGGCGTATCGACATTTCCGTACGCGAGGTTAAACGGCTTGAAAACATACTCAAGCAACTTCTCGATTTTGCTAAGCCTATACATTTGAATTTTAACCTGAATTCACTCAACTGCATCCTCGCCTCATCCATGGAACTTCTGGAAATGAAATTCAAAGAAAAAAATGTCGCTTTGAATGTCGAACTTGACCCGCAGATACCTGATATTCAGGCTGATGAGGAGAAGCTGGGTCAGGCTGTCATCAATCTATTATTGAACGCTTTGGAAGCATCTCCAGCAGACGCTCAAATTAAGGTTCACAGCCACTTCAGAGATCAAAACGGCAGGATTGCAGAAGTGGTAATATCAGACGAAGGCTTCGGTGTGCCCGAAAAGCATTTGGGAGACATTTTCAAACCCTTTTTTACAACAAAAACCATGGGTACCGGCCTTGGTCTTTCCAATGTCAAACGGATTGCCGAAGCCCATAACGGAAAAATCGAAGTCAAAAATATCCGGGATGGCGGCGCTGAGTTCAAAATGTCCCTGCCACTCTGAGTAAAGCGCATGAGGCATGGTAACAAATTATTAAAACACGGTAAATGGAATGGCTAAAATACTGGTTGTCGACGATGAACGATCGATTCTTGAAACCCTTGAGATGTTTTTAAGCGAAAAGGGGCATCAGGTTTTCAAGGCCGATACCGGCGCAAGGGGATTCGCCCTTTTTTGCGACCATAATCCTGAAATAGTCATTCTCGACATTCGCCTGCCGGACTGCAACGGCCTGGATCTGCTCAACCGCATCCAGACCGAAGAATGTCTTACCAAAGTTATCATGATAACCGCCTTTCAGGACATGGAAACCACTATTCAGGCCATGAAACGGGGCGCTTCCGACTATATTCATAAGCCCCTGGATGCTGATGCGGTGGAAAAGGCAATCACCCGCGCGCTGCGTACCCTCGAAGCGGAACGCGAAACCCCGATTTCGGACGAGTTGTCAAAGACACCCGATCCGGAAGTAATCATTGGCCGCAGCGATCAGATGCGCAAGATTTTTAAAATGATCGGGTTACTGTGCCAAAACAGAGCAACGGTTCTAATTCAGGGCGAAACAGGCACAGGTAAGGAGCTGATCGCTCGGGTCATTCATAGAAACAGCCTGTATGACCGAGAGCCCTTTGTCATTCTGGATTGTTCAGCAGTGGTGGAGTCTCTTTTGGGAAGCGAATTATTCGGTCATGAAAAGGGTGCTTTTACCGGCGCTGTCGATGCCCAAAAAGGAAAGCTCGAACTGGCAGGCAAAGGTACGCTGTTTATAGATGAAATCGGAGAGTTGCCATTAAGATTACAGGGTAATTTTTTGGGATTTCTGCAACGTCATGAATACATGCGTGTGGGGGGACAACATCAATTGAAATCCCGCTGCCGCATCATAGCCGCTACCAATCGCGACCTTTTTACGATGGTAAGTCAGGGGAAATTCAGGCAGGATCTTTTCTTTCGGTTTCGGGTGGTTACGATCCAGGTGCCGCCGCTGAGAGACCGGCTATCGGATATTCAGGAGCTGGTCAATCATATTTTAAGAAAAATAAATTTGGAATTGGGGACAGAGGTTGCTAAATTGCAAGACGGCGTCATAGGTTGCCTGATGAAACAGCGCTGGGCTGGAAACGTGCGGGAGCTTGAAAACGTGCTTGTAGAGGCCGTTGTGCGAGCCCGGGGTAGTGTCATATTGTTGGATGAAATTGAAAGAATCCTCTCCCCGAATCAATCCATCCCCGAATCAGGCCTTTCCACCTATTCTTTATCCCATACGGAAAAAGAGCATATCCAACATACCCTTGCTACGCTGCACTGGAACCGCACCGAAGTGGCCCGGCGACTCGAAATATCGCTTCCCACCCTGCGCAGTAAGATTAGAAAATACGGCATTATCCCACCTCGATCCCTTGTTACCAAATAGCGCAAGTTGTACACTTTTTTTCAGGTGAAAAAATCTTTCTATTGCATGAAAAAAATTTTCTATTGCTTCAGGCTATGAACTGAATTAAGTTCATTGTATTAAATAGAATAAATTTTCTATTATCAATCAGTTGCCAAATATAATTCTGCCTCTGCCTCAAATGGCATGTTACTTGCTCTATCTGTTCTAAAGAAAAAGAATTAAGATGACCTGAATACAGACAGGATCAGATAGCGTTATGGAAATCAAATCTTTGAAAAGCAAAGAAATAGAGCTTCTTGAAGCGGTGCTTGAAAAGACACACTGGAACATAGAAAAAACATCACGCTTGTTGAAGATTTCTGTTTCGCAGATCAAGCGTAAGATCAAGGCATACGACATCAAAAAGATACAAAGCCCTTGATTTTTTTTAAGGATAAAACCGATTGCACTCAAAAAAGGAGGATCCAAAATGAAATTCAAGTATTTCAAAATGTTGGTGCTTCTTCTGGCCGCGGTGTTGATGATCCTGCCTGCCAGGCAGGCCTTCGCGGCAAAACCGATTGTCCTTGGATGTCCACTTTCTACAGCCTTTCTTTATGGATGGGCTGCGGAAAGAGGGTTCAGACTGGCAGTTGATGAAATTAATGCTAAAGGCGGGGTCAATGTAAAAGGGGAAATGCGCCCTTTTGCGGTTGAAGTGATCGATACGCGCGACTTGGAGCCGGGGGTTCCTGTAAGCGATGCCCTTTTAGCGGTGGAAAAGCTGATCCTTGATAAAAAAGCCGATTTCATCCTGGGTGGCCCTATACGTTCCGAAGCGGCCCTTGCCGCCATGCCGCTTTTATCGAAATACCAAAAAGTTTCCATCCTTACCACCGGTGTGCTGACCCCCAAGTACCATGCCATGGTGGCTGAGCAGTACGACAAATTCAAGTACTGCTTTCGAATACATGGAGAGGCGGTAAATTTAGTGGGTGAGATGTTCGCCAATTTCACCGAACTGAAAGAAAAATATGGATTTAACAACCTGTTTATTATCGCCCAGGATGTTTCCCATGCCCGAGGTGCTGCCGAAACGATGAAAAACGTGGCCATTAAAAAGGGCTGGAATGTTACCGGCGTTGAGATTTATCCCACCGGGGCAACGGATTTTTCCATGGGACTGCTCAAAGCCAAACAGACAGACTCACAGATTATCAATATCTGGATGGATATGCCCGAAAGCGCCATTTTGCTGAAACAGTGGTATGAAATGCAAATTCCCGCGCTGCCGTTCGGATCGACTCTGGCGGCGGCAGAGCAGCCCGGCTTCTGGAAAGCCACGGACGGCAAA
>JAHJRI010000117.1 GCA_018830885.1 bacterium
ATCGCCAGGAGTCTTAAAAAGAACCAGCATATCGTTAAGGTCAAAGCCTTGCAGATTTCTGTCAGTTCCGGTGCAGAGGAAGCATATACGGATTGGGATGGCGCCCATTTTGCGACCACCCGTGTCGCAGCGGCGAAAGCCTATGCAGAGGCCGGCATTAAAACGGCCCGCGAAGAGATAAGCATGTTTGATGTTCATGACTGTTTCTCCATCACAGAATTTGTTACCATGGAAGATCTGCAAATCTCACCCAAGGGCGGAGCCTATGAAGACGTGATGAGTGGGTTCTACGATCTGGATGGGCAGGTTCCCTGTCAGATTGATGGCGGGTTGAAGTGTTTTGGCCACCCCATTGGTGCGTCTGGATTGCGGATGATTTATGCCATGTATGAGCAGTTGATGGATCGCGTTCCGGATGAGCGTAAAGTCAAGAACGCCCGGTATGGCTTGACCCATAATCTCGGTGGAACACCGTCCAAGAATGTGGCGGCTATCTCCATCATCGGACGGGACTAAGGGGATTTTCAAAATGAGCAGGGTGATGCCATCACTGCTCTGGAGCAGTTTCAGGCAGGCAGGGAAAAAGTAAACGTGGTCCCTTGATCGATCACACTGGTGACTGCGATCGACCTGCCGTGCAACTCCAGTATTCTTTTGGTGATGGCCAGACCCAACCCCGAATGACCGGGTGTCACTCTGCGACTCTTATCAAGCTGGTAGAACCGATTGAAGATCTGTGGCAACTCGTCTTCAGGAATGCCGGGACCGGTATCACTGATTTGCACCTTAATATTGCCATGCTCAGGCGTCAGCATCAGACGGACCGTCCCGCTCTGGGGTGTAAAACGGATCGTATTTTCAATCAGGTTTTCCAGGACCCGTTCGATCAGTCCGATATCCGCATTGACGAAAAATACGTCCTTTTCGAAGTTGGAAACCACGGATATTTCCTTCTCCTCGATCTTTAACTGGAATTTCTGAAACACATCCTGGATTAATTCGCCCAGACTGAAAGGCTCACAAACCAGTTTCATTTCCGAAGAATCCAGTTTTGCCAGTTCCAGCAACCGGTCCACCAGCTTGCTCAGGTGCTCGCAATGCTTGATGGCGATCTTCAGATAGTCCTGTCTTTCCTGTTCTGTCAGCCTGTCGTGTTTGATCAGCAGGGTTTCGATATAGCCCTGTAACGTTGCCAGTGGAGTTCTCAAGTCATGGGAAACATTGGCCATCAGTTCCCGTCGTTGGGTGTCCGATTTTACCAGTTCATCCATTTGATGTTCAATATGCGCGGCCATCTGTTTGAACGTCAACCCCAGGCGTCCAATCTCATCTGTTGACCGGTCGTCTTTCATCATCGTATGATTTATCTGGCTCAGCTGTTCCCCCGTTCTGAACGCATCCATCACATTGGCCAGTCTTTTTAACCGGCCAGTCAGAGACGCGAACAGCAGCAATCCGGTTATCAGAGCAAACAGCAGGCTGGCTCCGATCATCCAGGCACTTAATCTCAAGATGTGGCTTCGTTGCAGCAACTGTACGACACTGTCGTATGTCTCTCCACCCAGAATCACATACAGATACCCCTGCAACTCTCCTTTTTTGGGGATTCGGGCAACGGTAAACGCTTTCTGAATATTGAGATGACGGGGATCGTCACCCAGCAGGGGCATGGTGGCATTTCCTTCCAGCCATTGATGTATCGGAGCCATATCGACCTGCTTTTTTTTCACTTTGCCAGGGGGCGCGGAAAAAGCCAGGATTTTTCCGGTGGTATTCAACAGGTAGATTTCAATACTGGGATTAATCACCATCAACATATGAAAGATTTCGTTCAAAGCCCCTTCGTTCACTTGTCCATTCTGAATCAGCAGCCTTTCCTGCACAATCTGCTCAGCCAGGTGACTGTTTAACTTCTGATTGACCTCCTGCTGATACATATCGATTGAGAAAAGGGTCACCAGCATGAATGCCAGACCGACAAGACCAAACAGGGCTGTTAAGACGGCTGCCAGTTTTGCATACAGGGATTTAAACATGAGGGTCTGTCTCCGATTGCTCAGGTTCTGCAAACTGATATCCGACACCCCATACCGTTAGTATATACTTTGGCTGGCTGGGGTTGGCCTCGATTTTGGCTCGCAAGCGATTGATATGGGAGTTAACTGTATGCTCGTAGCCGTCATGGCCGTATCCCCAGACACGATCCAGCAATTGCGACCGGGTGAAGACCTTTCCGGCATTTCTGGCGAAATAGAACAAAAGATCAAATTCCTTGGCCGTCAGTTCGACGGTTCCACCATGCAACTGCACTTTCCGTCTCTCCGCATCGATAACCATATCATCAAATTGCAACCTGGATTCCGTATCCGGGTGTTTATGGATTTTCAGTTCATCAATCCGCCGAAATATGGCTTTGACTCTGGCCATCAGCTCCCTGATACTGAACGGCTTCGTGACATAGTCGTCTGCGCCCATTTCCAGACCGAGCACCCGATCCAGTTCTGATGATTTGGAGGTCAGCATAATAATAGGGGTGTAGGTTTTTTGAACACGAACTCTGCGACAGATCTCCAGACCATCGATACCGGGTAACATCAGGTCCAGGATAATCAGATCATAATCCCTTGATTTCAGCTGAGCAATGGCAACTTCGCCATCCACCGCCAGATCCACTTCAAAAGAAAGATCCAGCAGGTGAATGTTCAGAAGTTGAGCCAGCTCTTTATTGTCCTCAACCACCAGAATTTTTCGTGACATCGAATGGATCCCTGCTGTTATTAAAAGTTTTTGCCTTGCATCAGGAAGAAAAAACCAAACATGCGCATCGGTTCAATCGTTACTATTTTGTTACAGATTCGTGATAACATTGCCACCCATAATTGCTACAATTTTATTTAGCTAGTCGGTAATTAAAAGGCTAAGCTCAAGCTGTTTTTCAAGTAATAATGTTTTCAGACTATTATAAGGGAGTAAATCGAATGAAATCAATGCTAATTTTCCTGGCTCTAATTATCAGCGGATTAGTTGTCAGTCTCAATTTCGCAATGGATCAGCCACAGACAAAATCAGGTCAAGAAAAAGGGTTGATTGATATGGACAAAGCAAAGATTGCTACTTTTGCTGGGGGTTGTTTCTGGTGCACGGAGTCGGATTTTGAAAAAGTGGAAGGTGTGATTGAAGCTATATCCGGGTATACCGGTGGTCATACTGAAAACCCGACATACAGTCAGGTTTCCTCAGGTCAGACTGGACACGCAGAAGCTGTGCAGGTGTACTATGATCCAGCTATCGTCAGCTATGATGAATTGCTGGATGTCTTCTGGCGCACTATGGACCCGACCGATGCAAATGGACAGTTCGTTGACAGGGGAACCCAATACCGGCCCGGTATTTTTTACCATGATGAGCAACAGAAACAAAAGGCGGAGGCATCGAAAAAGGCACTGGAAGCATCTTCCCGTTTTGAGAAGCCCATAGTTACCGAGATCACCCCACTGGTTCGTTTTTACAAAGCTGAAGACTACCACCAGGACTATTATAAAACCAATGCCCTGCGATATAAGTATTATCGGTATAACTCAGGACGGGATCAATTTTTGTCCCGTGTCTGGGGAAAAGAAACAAAAGCGAATACCCCAAAAATGAAAAAAACATCATACAGTAAGCCTGACGACGCTGTTTTGAAAAAAAAGCTGACCCCTCTTCAATATCAGGTTACCCAACATGATGCCACCGAGCGGGCATTCAACAATGAATACTGGGACAACAAAAAACCCGGGATTTATGTCGATATTGTTTCCGGAGAACCCCTGTTCAGTTCATTGGATAAATTCAAGTCCGGCACGGGATGGCCCAGTTTCAGCAAACCATTGAACCCGCAAAACGTTCTGGAAAAATCGGACCGGAGCTTTCTGATGGTGCGTACAGAGGTTCGCAGTCGCCACGGAGATTCCCATCTGGGTCATCTGTTTGACGACGGACCAGCACCGACCGGTCTCAGATATTGCATTAATTCGGCTTCCCTTCGATTCATACCTGTAGAGGATCTGGAGAAGGAAGGGTATGGAGAATACGCAGAGATGTTTAGATCAAAATGACCACTTCAGTAAAATAACGACCATAACCCGTTACCCACCTGCTCCACTCTGCAAAGATTGGGATGATGCGCATTGATCCATTCCAATCTTGCGAAAAGCGCGTTATTCAGATAAAATCAAGGGTAAGATCGTCGGAATGTCCAGCGTTCCCTGTTCATTATAGTTGATTTTCGTGTTGCAAACCCGATTGTATTGAGCCCGGGTTGATCGCCCCAGCCAGGTGTTCACTGATCCTTTCGCTGTTCGCAAACATCATGCACCCCCCCGGAGCCAGTTTTGAATAAAAAACAACGAACCCTCAACAGCATCTGGATCCAGCAGGTTGAAGTTATTTTCAAGGTGATTGGCCTGATCACCATGATCGGGATGACAGTCCCGGTTTTTGGACAGGACGATGGTTCCAATACCAAAAAGAGGGTCTATACAGAAAAACAACCGTCTTCCGGGTCTCAAAAATCTATCGTCCAGAAGCAGCATGCTGGAAAAAGCCTGCTGCCTGTCAAAACAGCTGAATTAGGCATTTTTCCAGCGGGTTGTCTTAATGGTGGCTGGATTTCTGAACAAGCGGAGAAATTAACTGATCAGAGGCGATTGTTTGAAATAATCAATGGGGAGGCGGATAAGTTCATTCAGGAAGGTTTCAAGACCCTGCATCAACTTAGAATCCGGCATCTGGATTCGGCTGTCGAAATCCAGGTTGAGCTTTATGATCAGGGCAACCTGGAAGGCAGTCTGGGACTATTTTCCGAATATATGTCTGAAATGTCTGAAATTCGGATGTTTGGTGAAGTGGTCTATCTGGTGACAACTTCCAGTGCCATTGGCAGAAAGGGCCGCTTCTTTTTTAGAATGACCGGCAGCAGGGAATCCGATTTTATCAGGCAAAAACTGGAAGAACTGGCGAAAACACTCGCTGCCCTTCCAGAAAACGAGGCCGATAGGCCTTTAGGATACAGAATCATCAGTCGCATGGGTGTTGACAGTCGTTATATTACCCACCAGAGTAAAAATGTGTTTCAGTTCGACTTTGCGGAAAACTTCTGGTTCGGTAATCCCGATGCAACGAAACCTGCCCGCATATTCATTCATCACGAACACACTTCTGAAAAGCTTATCGATCTGTACCATCAGGTATTGAATGAACAACGTTTCGATTATCGAATGATTAAACAGGAAAATACATTTTCGGTTTTACAGCACCGTTTCCTGAATACCTGGTTTGGCATTGGCCACAAGGGCCTTCTTATCTTCGGGGTCGAAAACGAAGTAGGTGAAGACAAGGTTCTGGAAACATTATCCCTGTTTAACAGCAATCTTTCATTTTAGAACAAATCAAAACCCAGGTCTGTGGGCAGCAATACCTGACATGAGTGAATGTCATTCCCTACCGGTCTGAAACCATGTATTTGCCAGTCATATCCGGGCCCGAGTCGACCTTGGGACGAAAAGGTAAACCTTTTTTTTGTTTTTAGAATGAGGAAACAACTGATCGATAGACGTCGATTTATACAATCCACGCTGTTATCTGCTGCCGGTCTGGGACTTGTTCATTCCGGCAGGCTCTTACCATTGCTGCCCGATGCGATTGGGGCGGAATTTCCGGTTCCCCGACGGTACCTGGGAAAGACCGGGGTTCAGATTCCGATTCTCCAACTCGGGACCTCTCAGAGTCTGGATCCCGTATATGATAAAATATTGCACCGGTGCTACAATGGCGGTGTCACTGCCCTGGATACTGCCCTCTCATATGGATGGGGATCCTCCCATCGGGCTATTGCCAATTTCATCCAGCAGTCCGGGGATCGCAAAAAACTATGGATTACCTCTAAATCAGGTGCATGGAATGCAGACGGGCTGATCAAGGACGTCGATAAATGCCTGGACCAGTTGCAGACAGATTACCTGGATCTTTTTCTCATGCACGGTATCAACAATACGGATTATCTGAACCGGGACTCCATCCAGGCAGGTGAAACGCTTAAACGTTCCGGTAAAATCCGTTTTTTTGGGTTTTCCAATCACAGTGGCGATATTGCTGCTTTGATGCAGCAAGCTGTCAAATCTGGCGGCATTGATGCTATTTTATTTCGATACAACTTCCGCACAATCGGTGAAAGCAGGCTTAATAAGGCCGTTGACGACTGTAAAAATGCAGGTATTGGATTAATAGCCATGAAAACGATGGGTGGCGTCTCTGACAAGGAAGAACGTGTGGTGAAATTTCAATCCCAACGTTTTTCGCTGGCCCAGGCAAAGCTGAAAACCGTGTGGGAGGATGACCGGATCGATGCAATCGTCTCCGAAATGCAAAGTGTTCAGGAAGTCCGGGAGAACATTGCGGCTGCAAAATCATCGATAGCCCTGACTGCCCGAGAAAAACAGCTGCTGAACGAGCTGGCTGGTAAAACCGGGCACCTGGCTTGTCTAGGGTGTTCGTATCTTTGTGAACAGGCGGTTGTCGGGGATATTGCCATTACAGATACACTCCGGTTTTTAATGTATGATGAGTGCTACGGGAAAACAGAATTGGCCAGACAATTATTTCAGAATCTGCCCGCGTCAAAACGGTATTTTGGAGAGACGGATCTGTCAGCAGCTATGCAGGTTTGCCCGCAGCGGATCAATATTGAGGAGAGGCTGGTGATGGCCAGTACAAAACTCTCTGTCTGATAGAGAAAATACAATCTGGTTTTTAGATTGACGCGTCGTATTCGAAACGTTAGATCAACCACTCCCATCTGGACTCACGATAAACAATAAGCCGGGCATGCTACACAGGATATCGTGAATAAAATCGTGTATCTTGATTCTGGCACCTTCAAAGCTCAGTGCCAGACTCTTGATCTCCGTCGTTCCTTTCCGGCACTGAATCATAATTTCATAATCCCCTTCCCCGAATCGCAATGTCTGGTGACTCAATCCCGCCAGGGAACTGGCAATTCTTCGCGATACCAGGGTAACAATGAGCAGGATGATACTGATGATCGACGCACCAAATATAATCACTCTGCGTGCCAGTGTTCCGACGGCAGCTTCGGGTTTTCTCATGTCGGCCAAAATCGTTATGGCTGCCAGAGGTTGCCCTTCCACTGCAAAAGTATGACAACTGATGCAGACCGCACCGGCCAGGATGGGTGCCGTCACCTGAAAATAGGGCATCCCGTCTTTCTCCACGCGTCCTTCAAACCGCTTGCCTGTTGCCATCACGTAGGTTTCTATTTCCGCAGGCAGGGGGTATCGATCCGGGTTTAAGCGTGCAACCTTTTTCAGTTTTTCCTCTCTAACGACGGGCGCAGGATAGATGGTTGTATTAATGTCCAGACGGTTGGGCAGCAAATGGATATTGGTCATCCGGTCCCGATAGCGCTGATCCAAATCCATCAATGTTTTTCTGTCCGTTACCTGGAATTTCCCTTCCCGCTGCAGTTGTTGCAATACCTGATCCACCTTTTTAATTCGTTAAGCGGCACTCTCATTTAACCGGTCAATCACTTTCTGATCACCGCGCGATCCGTCAATCAGTCGATAAAAACCCAGCACCCGCCTCCGATCATTCAGCATCAGGGTCCTGATTGTCAGCTCGACATCTTTTGCCACTTCCTATAAGGACCGATTAACCTCTTCCGTTGTAATTTTATCGGCATTATTTCATACAAACCACCATGCCCGCGGGGCGGGCACAACGAAACATGAGAATGGTATCGCGGTGTTGACCCACGACTGATATGAACCCCTTTCAGTTGGGTGACTTATTTCAAGATGATCTAAGGCTCATGTCACTGAAACCCCAACTCGCTTCGCTCAGACAGGCGGGGTTTCTATCGCTCCATTTCGCCAAGATCATCTAGAAACGCGTCTAATCAACTGAAACGGCTTCACACCAGTCTCTTCCGGGGTCCTATTCTCATACAAAGCCGGTCAGAAAAGAAAATAGAATGACTACCGAAATGGTAATCGGTATTAAAATAAACCAGAAAGTTGAGATGCTTTTTTTTATCATTATATACCCCTCTCTGGGGATTTCTGGATGGTGGCTGTTTAGAACCTGGAAACTGCGCCTGGATGCTAAAAAGAAGTCCCTGCGTGTCAAGAAATGTCTTTTCGAAATATCACAGCGGAACGATTCACCTGGTTTGTCCGGCCTTTAGCGGAAGAAAGCACGGGTCTTAACAAGCTTCTGATATATTGCTATTTATTTAAGAAATAGAGGGGAAACAACCGAAATTATAAAGACCTGTTGAGAAAGCACTTTACACGAAAACGCATAAAATAGTAATACAATAGGCATCAAGGTGCATGACGCCTTGGGAATCTTTTTCCAACGATAATAACCGATGGCCGGAAACAAGAAGACAGATAAGCTTCCCTCAAACGGGAAATCAGAAGTGAGCCCCGATAAAAGGTATGACTTGATGATTCTCCAGGACTTGAGAAGAATCATGAGGGCAGTGGATCTCTATTCAAAACAATTAAGTATAAAATATGCCATTACAGCCCCACAACTGGTCTGCCTGTTGACTATTGTTGAGAGTAAAATGATAACAGTGGCTGCTCTGGCGAAAAAGATTCATTTAAGTCCAAGCACGGTTATTGGTATCCTGGACCGTCTGGAAGATAAAAAGCTGATCGCCCGCAAAAGGGATGTAAAAGATCGCAGGCTGG
>JAHJRI010000494.1 GCA_018830885.1 bacterium
GGGTATCGGGGTCCTGGGCTGGTGGGTCTGGGAGCTTGCGCGCCCCGAGCACGTCTTTCTCTATATCTCCGATACCCATGGCCCCGCGGCCTCGAACCGGGCGTTAGCCTCCAGGCTTCGTGCCGAGCACGGGGTTTCGGTGATCCTGCACGGCGGGGACATTGCTGATGCCCCGGGCCTGTACGGCCCGTGGTGGGAGGTCCCGTTTCACGACATGCCGGCGACGGTCCACGCGACGACCGGCAACCACGATCCGCTACCCGGGTTCGTGGAGAGGTTCGGTGATCCTCATGGCAAGGTGCTGCGTCTGGGGGGTACGGAGATCTACTTTTTGCCGTGGGGTTGGGGGCAGGCGCATGCCGACCAGTTCAACGATCGGGTCTCCCGGTCCGTGGCCGCCAACCGGATCGTACTGGTCCATCGGCCCTTGTTCCCGGCAGGCGGCTGGCAACGGCTGATGCCGGGTTTGCGGCTGGTGAACCTGGTGCTAGCCGGTCACGATCATGTGTCCTGGGATCAGACGTTCGACGTTGGGCGCCATTTCGTTCGGCAGATCATCGAGGTCTCGGGTCCGAAGAAGTACCGGTGTCCGGTCGGGCGTCCGGCGTGCGTCGCTGGGACCACCGGATACCTGCGGATCGAGGCGGGTCGCGGATTGCGGGTAGAACGGGTGGTGATCCCGTGACCTGGGCCACGATTCACGGGCCGTTCGGTCACCGGCGGTTTGTGGACGCTGATTTCGAGTGGGCGGTCAAGGCCGCGCACCACGAGCCCGGGGACACGCCTTGTCGGTCGTTCGAGCAACTGGCGGTGCTCTGGGCGATGGCGAACCGGTGGGCGTCCGGCAAGTCGCGGGCCGAATCGTTCGGTGTCCTGCTCAAGAACTACTGCCAGCCGATCAACGTGAACCAGATCGGCAAGGTACATACCTACGACCGCACGCCGGCCGATCCCGAGGGTCTAGTGAGGTCCGCGGAGCGCGATGCCCGGATCCGAGCGAACATCGCCCGGCCTCTCGACTGGTACGTGGCGAACGCCCCGGAGACCGTGGGGCTGGTCGCCCGATTCATGCGGGGGCTCCTCCCTGTACCGAGGTCGATGATCGGGGTCGTGGACTTCGCGGCGAGGTTCGTGATGCACGGGGCGCCCTGGATCGAGGCTGAGATCCCGGAGTTACAGAGGTGTTCGGGGGCCGAGCGCTTCTGGAAGATGCCGTGGTCGGCCGGGTGGTCAGCGGGCACCGTGCGGATTGGGGGCCGTGGAGTCGGGTACGTGGGGCCAGTGGCGCTGCTGGTGGTGGTCGCTGGTGGATCGTGGTGGTATTTGCGACAAAAGTCTCGTCGCGTGGTGAGAAGGAGGCAACGATGAATCTGTACGAAGAAACCGAGATCCTGGGTGAGTTGATGGGGCTAGGGGCGAGTCGGCCACCACGCGAGGGTGTGCGGATCGTCCAAAAACGCCTCAACGCATTCGCCGCGGAGATGCGGCTCGCGGAGATCTCGGAGGACGGGATCTGGGGCTGCGACACCAACACCCGACTCATTCGTACGATTGCCTGGTACTCCGAGAAGACCGGCAACAACTACCGCAGCCGCGGAAATGCTGGGCCCATCGCCGCGATACTGTTCTTCACCACCGTCCCCTTGATCCCCCGGATCATGGCCGATGATCTGGCGGATGCCGAGGTCGGGTACATGGCGTGGCTCGCTGCGGGCAAGCCGTGCGGTGGTACGGGAAAGCCCACGGACATCGGCACGGACGCCGAGGCCGCTGCCGCCGAGGCCGAGGCCGCCAGAATTGCTGCTGGTGGTGGTGGGGATCTCGCTACGACCTCGGGCGTCGGGCGGTACGCGCTGTTCGCCGCCGGTGGTCTGGTCCTGGCCCTGGGCCTCTGGTGGGTGTGGAAGCGCCGACAGGGCCGGTAGGAGGAACCAATGACCCTTCGGGTTGAGCATCCAAGTCCTATCGGCAGCACGACTACGGGGATCGTCGGGGACCCTCGAGAGCTCCTGGCGTTCGATTCGTTGCTCGTCGTACCGATCTCCAACTACGTCTTCGACCCGGGGGGTCTGTGGATCCCGCAGGTCGGGGGTCCGGGCGGGACAACGGTCGAGTTCAACGGCGCGCGTATCGCATCGTTCTTGTCGAGCCTGCTGGCGGCGGTGGAGGTGGGTACCGACGAGGCGCGTGCGATCCAGGCGATGCTCGGTTGGATCAGGGCAACGATTTCGCCGGAGACCGATGACGACGTGCTGACGGTGGATCTCGGCGTTGCTCGGGCCGTACCCGGTGTCGAGATCCTGACGCCCGAAGGAGATTCGCTTGCCGGTCGTTCGCTCACCATCCAGAAGCTCACCGGCTCCGCGATCATCCGCCTCGGCTCGAATGCCGTGCAGCTGACACCGTTGACCGATGTCGAGTACGGAACGCTGGAGTTTGTGGCGCTCACGAAGAAGATGATCCGAACGGCAGGTGACTGGCGCACTGCCGGGGCGCTGAACTACTCGCGTCCCGGTACGCGAATCACGATTGCTGGTTCTGGCGCGAACAACGGGACGTACACCGTGGTTTCAGCGACGGCGACCGATCTCGTCGTTGTCGAGGCTCTCGTGGACGAAGTGGCGAGTGCCACTGAAACCGTGACGGGTCTCTATCCGAAGCGAGCGGCGACATGGGACGCGCTGGCCTATCCCAACATGGTGACGTTCTCGGATCGTCGGTTCAGTCGGTTGTTCGTGGAGAACGCGGCACAGGCCGGACAGTCAATGACGATCATCGTCGGAAAGGCGTAGACCGATGCCCGTTTCTTCCATCACTTCAAGGCAGCAACCGCAGTCCGGTACGCTTCGGCTCTACGTCCACGGTACGTCCGGCGATGACGCGGCGTCGGGCACTTCCTGGGCAACAGCATGGAAGACCTATGCCAAGTTGGAGCGGGAACTGGCGGTGATCTTGTCGGTGAACCCGACCGCGTTGACCGTGATCGTGTACCTGCGCGGCGACTTCTCGGCCCAGGATCTTCGACTTGTCGGTACGCTTCATGGCTCGACTCGCGTTCATGTGGTTCATCACATGGACGATTGGACGACGGTGAAGTCCGGCACTGCGGCAACTGTCGCGGCA
>JAHJRI010000118.1 GCA_018830885.1 bacterium
CTTCAACCTTATACCCGGTTGCTTTAGCGTACTCTTCAATGGTTGATAGTTTCGGTGAGGATTTTGAGTTGACGCTTTCCAGTCTCGAAATATTGCTTTTATTGGTGTGCAACTTTTCCGCCAGCTCCTCCTGTGTCAACCCGGCCTTTTTTCGGAGTGCGATCAGCTGCTTCCGCAACCGGTACTCCGGTACCAGGGTTTGGTATTCCGCTTTTACTTCGGGATTTTCAAAAGCCTTTTTCTTGAATTCACGCAGTGATGCTCGTTTCATGGCTAGATCTCCTTCATCCGTTTCCTGGCCAAATCCAGTTCTTTCTTGGATGTCCTTTGAGACTTCTTGATAAATGAATGAAGTATGACGACTTCTTTTCCTTTGACACTGCAAAACAGTGATCGACCGATGCCTTCTTTGCCCTTTGCCCGGACTTCAAACAATCCATCGCCCATCGGTGAGGTGTGAGGTTTGCCCAGCGCCGGTCCATATTCTTCGATCATTTCGAGAATATGGAGTAGGTTCGCCAGTATTCCTGGAGGGAAAGACAGCGTTTCCCGTTCGACCTTCCTGTTGAAAAAGTGATCGTCCAATTCATGTCTTGAATGTTATCATGTTTGACAACTCAAACGCAACAGCTTCCCTTGCTGTCCTGGCAACACTACTAGCTGTTTGGTTTTGGAAGTAAGAGATATAAATAACGGTCTAGCCTGTTAGTTAACAATTCTACAAACCTACAATCCTAGGGTAAACCCTCGGGATATGGAAAACAACCGCAGAGGGATCAGCAAGGATATCGCAAAGAAGCTTTCAAAGATTTTCAAGGTCCCTGTTGATCGGTTTATTTAGACCCGGCTATCCCTCCGGAACCTGACCCCTTCCAGAAAGCTAGTCCGGTCATCCGTTAATCATCAAGGTGGTCCCACCCTCTGCAGCCATCACCGATGACTTTTTCTTTCTCTTCTGGCCGGGGATATTTCCGGCAGACATCCGGTCGTAACTCATAAATTCTGCATTTATACGCGTCTTTATGGGGTAGCTTTCTCAGCCACGGACAGCGTTCAACTTCATCCCCAGTGGTTGGACTAAACCACCCCTCATAAAGATACCTCTCCCGGCCTACTGGAATAGCCACGATATAATCAATGATGTCCTGTCTTCCTGATTTATCGAACCTTTCAAAGTCTCTATAGGTGAAACTAATTTCCTTCACGTCATAGTATATTTTACAGCAATTTCCACACTGTTTGCAGAGAAACCCTTCAGCATGCCTGATTTTTCCTGCACTGTCTCTGTTATGTTTATTTTTGGTTTGCTTGCACTTCATAGGTTGTCCGTACTGATTTCTCTCCTGAACCCCGCTTCAATGGTTGCCTTGTTTGGAAACTTCTTTCTATCAAGGGCTTGCCCCATTGTTAATGCTTCTGAAAGTCCTACTGGTTGTTTCCGCCGAGAAAATAACGCTGAGTGTATTGGGAGGGGATTTCGATTCGTCCTGTGTGCACACTGGTGTGCATTTTTCGGGATTGGCGAACCATATAAGGCAGGATGTGTCGGCAAGTAATTGAAATGAATGGTCGAGGCGACTGGATTTGAACCAGCGACCACATGTCCCCCAGACATGTGCGCTACCGGGCTGCGCTACGCCTCGAACCTGTCTTAAAGCATAAATTACCCCGCCGGTCTTGTCAATTCTATAATGATCCTGACAAAAACCATTTCTGCCGTCTGTTTTCATTGTTGACGGACAGACGAATTGTGACTAAATTTAAAGGGTGACGATCAGTTCCTGAGGGGTTTTTCCTGATCGTCGGAAAGGGGTCGCAACACCTTGCCCCATTGTCTTACCGTGGATTGCAGGTTTGTCAAACATCCGCTTTGAGAGTTTCCGGAAACCGAATACCATTTCACCACCATTCGACCTGACCAGGAAAAGAAAGCCGGGATGAGGACGATGTTGTCTGCAATTATGTGATTAAACTTATAGGGAATTTATCAATGCAGGATACCGAATTGGAAGAAAGAGACGAAGAGTTTCTGCTTCAGAATGAAGAAAAATTGATTGCGTTTCTGGAATCATCGGAAGAGACCATGCATTTAGAGCCGATGAATTCATATTACCGGCGGTTGGTCCACCAGCAGGCCCTGCGATTTAATTTTAAGTCGTATTCCGAGGGGTCTGACAAGGATCGCCACGTGGTGATTGACAAAACGAAAAAGAGCACAGCGCCTGAAAGAATCAAACGCAAAGAGCCCGTGACCTGGAATTTCCGGGATCGTGAGTTCCTGGTGGATCCCATGGCCGAAGAGGTGGCGGTCTACCTGGGCAAGGACGGGAGTGTGGGTCTGTATGATGAGAGTGTCCGGGATCATATTGCCGTGAAAAAAGTGGCGACTGGGGCGTTTAAGGTAAAAATGAATAAAATTGTTGAACTTCACGATGATGAATGGTAGAAAAGCGTATTCCAAAATTATGCCTTTTGCGGAGTGAAATTGAAAAATTTTACGCGTATCTTTGAAAAAATCGCGTAAGCCTGTTGAAAACTGTTGCTTTGCCAGAAATTGTGAAAATTCAAACGGGTAAAAAATCGGTCGGGAAAATGCTGTTCTGTTCAAATATTTGATATTTAAAGTAATATGGCATGTTTCTCCCTGCCGGGTGAGGAAAATTAACCGAACATATTGGAGCCCTTGATTTTGGGGATGTTGGAGAAAAAGAAGAAGTTTTGCACAGGTTTTCAACAGGCATATTCAAAATTGTGGTAAATCTCAGATATCTTAAAAAAAAACCAGAATTGCGCCTTTTCCTCCCAGGAAGGGCGGCGCCCACTGAAAACGGATGGAGCGGTTGATCTGGCAGTGTTTAAGCCAGTCCCAGACGGATTTCCCCAATACCCCCCCTTTTTCCTTCGAGTTGATTCCTTTCCCGGTGATAATCAGAATCGCCTGATAGTTTTCACAGATTGACGTCTGAATGAACGCTTGAACGCTTGACAGAGCCTCATCGCGGGTTTTTCCGTGCAGATCGAGAATATCATCCGGGGCAAATGCCTTGGTTATTTTTAGTTTTCGTTTGCGTTTTCGTTGGGGATGGTCATTGAAACCGGAGAATTTGTGGTCGAGGGAGAGGGAACTGAGATTGGTTTTCCAGTCGGAGATTTCTTCGAATACAATGGGTTCGTTGATCGTGTTGACAGTATGATCGTCAGGATGGGAATCGCTCACGGATTTGAGTTGTCTGACCCCGGAATTTTCCATTAAGTTCAAAAACGCTTTTGTATCATCGGTTACGCTGATAATATCGTCCTGTGACAAGCTGTCTTTCTTTTTCTTGACCGATTTCATGGTTGGTTCAGTGACTCATTAGACAAGACAGGGGTGGTTGGCGTGTGCCCCGTTTAATGAATTATAGAAAAATCTACTTTTTTTGACCATTAATTTATGGGGTGCACCAAAAACATGTGGGTATGTGATCATAACCGCTTCAAGAGGTTATTTATTCAGAAAAACGCATGAATCCATCCTTGGAGCTCCTGGAATCCATCCCTGGCTTCCAAGGTTTTCTGAACAAACAACCTCTTTC
>JAHJRI010000119.1 GCA_018830885.1 bacterium
AATTGGGCCCTCGGCCGCTTCGCTTCGTTCAGATCATCTAAGAAACGTCTCCAAGCAATTCAAACAGGTCCATCGCAGACACGCAGCAAGCGGCTTAACTAAATGACATTGAGGCACAGGTATCAGTCAGGAAAAGCGATGTAGGGACACCTATCTCACAAACCACCGCTGACTTTCAATACCTGTCCGGTAATAAAGTCAGCGTAGGGTGAGGCCAGCATTAGTATCGCGCCGGCGGCTTCCTCAACAGTGCCAACCCTGCCCAGAGGCGTCAGACCAACCATGTGGTTTAAAAACTTCGCCGGGAAACCCATTACCTTCTCGCCAACATGTTCCACCTTGTTTGCCTCTATGGGCCGGCTCAGTCTGGTTTTGATCAGTCCGAACGAGACCGCGTTGACACAGATATTAAAATGGCCGAGATCTTTGGCGACCGATCTGGTCAATCCCTCAATTGCCGCCTTGGATGTTGCATAAGCCGCACTCGCCACAAGGCCGTCCGTTCCTGCAATGGAAGAGACATTGATAATCTTCCTGCAGACCGGGGTTTTACCCGCTTCCAACTCCGATTTCGCCGACTGCTTCATCAACGGCGTCACCGCTCGAATCAGCCTGAAAGGCGCAGTTGTATTAATATCAAGCATATTCCCCCAGAAACTGTCCGAGGTCTCATCGACGAAGCCTTTACCACCATAGCCGGCATTGTTCACGATGATATCAACCCCCGATTCGAAGGCCTTCACAGCAGTATCAATCGCTTTTTGTGCAAACCCGTCTTCAAGGACATCCCCAACACACGGCACCGCCATTCCACCTTGCTCAAGGATAGATGTCACCGTATCCTGGCAGGGAGTGGAATCAATATCACAGACAACCACACTGGCGCCCTGGCGGGAAAAAAGGTCAGCGGTGGCCTGCCCGATTCCTCTTCCAGCGCCCGTAATAATAGCAACTCGTCCCTTGAGCATATTACTCCCTTGATCGGTAGTTAATTCTGAATCGGTTGTAACGACGGTTAAACATCCATGATGATAATATCGGTTTCCATCATGCTTTTTCTACCATCGCGATATTTGACTTCAATACTTAAATTCACAGAAGCCTCCCCGTTATATATACCACGGATAATCTTATCGTAGCGCTCTTCCATGAATTTCCTTCGCAACTTGCGTGTGCGGGTCAGTTCACCTTCGTCCGCATCGAACTCCTTGTGCAGGTTGACAAACCGCCGGATCCGACTCTTTTCCGGAAGGCTTTTATTAATCTCGATGGTTTCCTTTTTTATCAGATCATAGACCTCTTTTTTCTGAGACAGGTCCGCCAGAGTGGTATAGACAATATGCTGTTTTTCCGCCCATTTTCCGACTGTATCGAAATCAACAATGATCAGCACCGCGATGAACTCCTGATCCACTCCCAGGACCATGACATCCTTAATATAAAGGCTGAATTTCAGCCGGCTTTCAATATAGGTCGGGGCAAAAGTGGTCCCGTCTTTCATAAACGCCATATCTTTCAGCCGCTCCAGATAAAACAGATACCCCTCCTCATCAATATAGCCGGCATCCCCGGTTTGATACCAGCCATCTATCAGGCTCTCCGCCGTCGCCTCCGGATTCTTGTAATACCCTTTGAAAACAATATCCCCTTTTATCAGGATCTCACCGCTGTCTGATATCTTCACTTCCACACCGGGGGCCGCCTTGCCCGCGCTTCCCAGCTTGAACTGGGTCGGGGTCTCCACTGTAGCGGTTACAGCTTCTGTTGATCCATATACGTTGCAGATATTAACCCCAATGGCCCTGAAAAACCTGGTCACGTCGGGTCCCAGGTAGGAGCCTGCGGTAATGGCCAGTTTCAGCTTACTCAATCCCAGGTAGTCCCTGATCTGCCTGAAAACCAGAAAATCTCCCAGAAGATATAAAAGACGCCAGCCCAGACCGGCTTTCTTGCCCGCAAAGAGGGCTTCAGCCTTTTTATAACCAACAGGGAGGAAGGCTCGATAGAAGGCTCGTTTGATCAAGGTGGAATCCAGGATTCCCACTTCAATCTCGGAGACAATCGCCTCCCATTGCCGGGAACCGTAAAAAACCATTCCCGGCCCGATTTCCCGCATATCGGTCCGTATGGTTTCCGTTTTTTCGGCGAAACAGGTCACTGCCGCGAAATAGAGTGTTGACGCAATCCCCAGAACCTGTTCCGTGGCCCAGGCGGGAGAGAGAAATGCCAGATAGTTATCCCCGCGATTGAACGGAGAAAAATGCAGGAGATTGAGACCGCCGAGGAGTACGGCCTTGGTGTTCATTTGCACCCCTTTGGGCAGACCTGTTGTCCCGGAAGTATAACACATCACCGAAATATCAGTGGTGCTGCCTTTTTCCAGGTTCTCTTCAAAGATGGTTGGATTGGCCGCCTGGTATTCCTGTCCGATCCTGGCGGCTACTTCAAAACTGCAGAGCAGCTCATCCTTATAGTGCCACATCCCCTTGGAATCCCAGTAAAAAACCTTGACGACCTTCGGAAGATTCTCCTTAATGGCTATGATTTTGTCGCACTGTTCCTGATCCCTGGCAAAGATGAATCGCGCTTCAGAGTGGTTGATGATATATTCCACCTCTGAGGGAACAGAATCGGGATATACCCCAACGGCAATGCCCAGACCTGACAAGACGGCCAATTCAGCAATCCACCACTCAGGGTCATTATCTCCGATGATCGCCGCCTTATCCCCTGGCTGCATTCCCAGGCTGAGTAAACAGAGTGACAGATCTTTCACT
Organism: bacterium; assembly: GCA_018830885.1. Lineage (GTDB taxonomy): Bacteria > SAR324 > SAR324 > XYD2-FULL-50-16 > XYD2-FULL-50-16 > JAHJRI01. The sequence continues at coordinate 2,778 of JAHJRI010000119.1, forward strand.
TTCCCGTAGTAATCCTGCCATGAGCTTTCCTGCCAGATGCCCATATCCTTTTTCATCAGGGCCGTGTGCTTATCACCATATTTCTGATAATTCCTGGCCAGCAGCCGGGGCAGTGTAAAATCTCCTTCCAGAACTGATTGTATAATATTCGGCATATCTTGCTTTCTCCAAGACACCCTGCAATTTCCTGACAGGATCCTGTTTATGCGTGGTCAATATTTGAAAAAAATCTCTACCCAACACTGCGCCGGATAAAGTGGTATTTCAGACACCCAGATACGCCTCCTGGACTTCGGGATCCGTGCACACATCCTCGGCCAGTCCTTCTGCCAGGACCTTTCCAAAATTCATGCAGACCACCCGATCAGTAATATCCATGACGGCACCCATATCGTGCTCCACAATAATGATGGTCGTTCCCTTCAACTCCTGAGTATCCAGAATAAACCGGGCGATATCTTCCTTTTCTTCCACGTTCATTCCAGCCATGGGTTCATCCATCAAGAGAATCTCAGGTTCGAGACACAACGCCCGGCCAATATCCGTCCGTTTTCGCAACCCGTAAGGCAGGGTATCAACAGGCTTATGCCTTTCCGATTGGATTTCCAGAAAATCAATAATCTCTTCCGCTTTCTGGCGATGTTCAATCTCTTCGCGATGGGTTTTTCCAAAATAGAGAGCGGCATCCCAGAACCTGGTTTTCATCTTGATATGTCTTCCCGCCATCAGATTCTGCAACACTGTCATACCGCCAAACAGCTCGATATTCTGAAACACCCGGGCAATTCCCAACCTCGGGATATCATGGGCTTTAAGCCCGGTTATCTCTTGGCCTTTAAAATAAATATGCCCCTCACTGGGGTTGTATATCCGGTTGATACAGTTCAAAATACATGTCTTACCGGCACCATTGGGGCCGATAAGTCCCAGAATTTCTCCCCTTTTCACTGAAAAACTGACATTGTCGAGAGCCTTTAACCTCCCGAAATCCAGTGACAGGTTTTCTATCTTTAAGATTTCATTACTGTTTCCCACGCTCTGCTCTCGATTTGATTTATACCCAAAAAGTGAATAACCCGCCTACCCCAGCCACCGTTTTCTGCGCTTATAGTGTTTTACATCCCGGTAGCTGGTTCGCTCTCCCAACTGCCCCAGTCCCAAATAAAACTCCTTGATATCTTCGTTCTCCCGGAGACGATCGGATGGACCATCCAGGACAACCCGACCCGTTTCCATGACATAACCATAGTTGGATATCGAAAGCGCAACATTGGCATTCTGCTCCACGACCAGGATCGTAATCTTCTGCTCCTCATTCACCATCTTGATGATCTCAAAGATCTCCTTCACCAGTTTCGGCGAAAGACCCAACGACGGTTCATCCAGCATGATCACTTTGGGGTTGCTGATCAGCGCACGACCGATGACCAGCATTTGTCTCTCTCCACCCGAAAGATAACCGCTTACCATATTCCGCAGATCATTTAACCGGGGGAAAAAGGAATACACCATGTCAAGATCTCGCCGAGCCTTTTTTCTGTCCTTTATAATATAAGAACCAGCACGGAGATTCTCCTCCGTCGTCAGGTGATCGAACAACCGTCGGCCCTCCTGGACCTGAATAATGCCCATACGGGCGATCTGTTCCGGTTTCAGATCATTGAGGACCTTTCCGTCAAATTCGATGGTTCCCCGGACGATCTCACCCAGTTCTGTCTTGATCAGGCCTGAGATAGCGTTCAGTGTAGTTGATTTTCCGGCGCCGTTACTTCCCAGCAGCGACACAATCTGTCCGTCTGGAACCTCGATCGTCACTCCCCTTAATACCAGAATAACCTTATTGTAAACCACTTCGATGTTCTTAATAACCAGCATGGCTGTCCCTTTTTTGCCCTGATCATGTTCATTTTTTGCCTTGAAACGCCAGCAAAAATAAGTAGATAATTAAGCCGCCTGTTGGTAACAGGCAGTTCACCCCAGGGAATTCCCCCCCCCCTTCACTAATATTTTTAGGGAAGGACAGATCGGTGTGTTTTTGTCTGAAACAGAGAGACAGTCCGCTATAGCCTGTCCCCCTGTCCCGGATCTGTCATGACGACAAACGACCTGGTACTAGAACTCCCAGCCCCACTCCTTCGGCCACAGGTTCGGACATTTCAGCCAGTCACTGACGCCTATCAACTGGCCGTTGACGATCCTGCCGACCTTCATATGTGACAAGACACGGGTATTTCCCACATATTTGACAGGTGGCGTGGTGCCCATGACATCAAATGACCGTCCACTGTTCAGAACCTTCAGATAGTTCTCGCTGTTCAAACCTTCCCAGCCGTACTCATCAACAACAACTTCACAGACCTGCTTGATGGTCAGAAAGATATTAAGTGCTGTCGTATAGCCGAAAAGCTTGTCTTTTTCAGGATCACGATTATTGTCTTTGAAAATTTTGTTCAGGAGCACCACCCCAGGAATATCCATCTCATCCCAGAACGGATGGATGGTAACGGCATATACGCCCTCAGCTGCCTGTCTCCCGGCAAGTCTTGGCAGAATGTATTCTGTTCCTGTAATGACATTCCCAAAATCAATTTTGTCCTTCAGACCCAATCTCATGGCATCCTTTAGCAACACAGAAAATGCACCCACATGATACCATCCCATGATAATATCTGCGCCGGCAGCCCGGGCTGAAAGAAGCTGGGATGTGGTATCGGTGGGAAAGAAGGGAATATATGAACTGCCCACATAGTCGATTTTCAATTCATCTTTCAGATAGGCCAGGCTCTCTTTCGTCAACGGCGCTTTTCCAAAGGCTATATCCCAGGTAATCATGGCCATGCGGGGATTTCGCTGAATCCCTTTTTTGGGCCATTCATTATCCTTCCACCACTTCATAAACCGGGCAAAGGCAGGGGCATATCCGGCGGCCATATTGGAGAACTGGGTGCTAGGCGGAGACAGGACCCCATACGCACCACTGTTTGAATGGTTGGCCATTTTTTCTTCAATATACCGCTTTTTCAAGGCCTCCTGTTCTGTTGAGTGTTGGTGGACAAATGCAACCGGCCGGGGATCTGATCGCATAATCTGGTCAAAGGCCGAGATCGCCCGCGGTACTTTTGCCCCCGTATCCATTACCACCAGATTTAAGGGAACTCCCTTGACTCCGCCGTTATCATTAATCCAGTTCACAACATCCTTATACCCCAGGTGGTAATTCGCCAGAATGGTGGAGTATGGCCCACTCAGATCAATGGGAACCCCAATATTGATCTTCTCCGGTTTTTTCGCAGCAAAACAGTCAGTTGTCAGACCGAGCAGGAAAAGGATTACCAATCCTGTCACACTTTTCTTGAAAAAACGTTTCCCTATCATCTTTTTCGCTCCATAATAATTAGTTAAGCAGTTTCCCGGACCTGCTACACATCTTTCAGGATCCCAGAAACTACAGAAATTTTACGAAGTCTCTTCCATTATGAATCAGGCTATATCCCTGATGGAGAGATCTCAACGGCCCTTTTTAAAAGGTACCTTTGAAACAGACAGGAGACCGACAGACTGTCTATATAAACAGAGATCAAACAAAACGCCACACTTTCTGTCTTTGTCTGCAGACTTTGAAAGCCTCCGTTTTTCACCATACCGATGCGATCGTCCATCAATATTTAAATGGCCACAATCGATACCATGATTTAAACATCTCCCATCGACGAGCCAGCCCTCTTGGCTCAAAAATCAGGAACAGGGCTATGACAAGACCATAAATGGCCAGCAACCCACCAGCTAAAGCCCCCTCATCAATTCCACCAAAAACTGGGGATATGATGGGAAAGAGGTAGGTTATCAGCTCATCCAGAATCCTGATGAAAGCGGTACCGAAAATAGCACCGGAGATGGTTCCAATTCCGCCAATGACAATCATGGCGAGATACCAGATGGACTCCCATAACGTGAAATGCTCCCAGTTGATGGCCGGAACATAGTGTGCCCATAAAGCCCCCGAGACACCGGCAAAGGCTGAACAAATCGCAAAGGCCAGAAGCTTGTACTTCGCCAGGTTTATTCCCATCGCTTCAGCCGCAATGTCATTGTCACGAATGGCAATCCAGGCACGACCAATTTTTGATCGTGCCAGATTGACAGCAATATAAGTGAACAGCGCCGTAACCACCAATACCAGGTAATAGTATTTGATCGAATTATCAAAAACAAAACCGAGGATATTTATCCGCGCCACCCGCATGCCATCCGAACCGCCGGTCAGGCTGGGCAGATGATTAATCAGCCAGATAATAATAAACTGTGCTGCCAGGGTTGACATGGCCAGGTAGAATCCTTTAATCCTCAAGGCCGGCAGACCAAAAAGAAGCCCAAACAGGACCGCTGCCACAATTGAACAAATCATCGAAATCGGGAATGGCCACCCGTATGTGCTGACCAGAATGGCTGATGTGAATGCCCCTACCGAAACAAAGGCGGCCTGACCCAGCGAGATCTGCCCGCAATATCCGGTCAGCAGCATTAAGCCCATCACCGCAATGAGCTGCACATAGAAGGTGATAAACATCTTGACAATGTGCACCGGCAATATGGATGGCAGCAATAGTAGCAGTATCATACCACCCACAAAAAATACCCATTGAGCCTTTGTCCGAATAACCGCTTTATCTTTCGCATACGTCGTACTATATTCTCCACAAGGCCGTCTCATTTATACCCTCTCTATTCTTTTCAAGCCAAAAAGGCCGTGAGGTTTCAACATCAGAACCAGTACCAGGACAACATATGGTACGATCTCTTTGGTTCCGCCCCCAACCAGCGGATCAATATACATCCCGCCGATATTTTCCAGGAGCCCGATTAAAATGCCGGCAACCACCGCCCCCTTGACAGACTCCAGTCCACCGAAAAGGACGACTGCCACAGACTTCAGCCCGATGTCAGACAGCGCAATGACCACACCGACACTGGTCGCCATCAGGAACCCACCCAGGGTCGCGAGGATACAGACAATCATCCAGTTCAGGGAAAATATCCAGGAAACACTGATCCCGATGCTCCTGGCTGTTTGATGATCTTCAGCCGTGGCCCGCATGGCCAAACCGGTCTTCGTCTTCTGGAAAAAAAGGGTAAACAGACCGAACGCCAACATGACAATAAAGAAGATCAGGAGGTGCTGCAGGGCGATATTAATGCCGAAAACATCCAGGGCGGCATATGGAAATATAGGCGGATAGGTGCGCCAGGTAGATCCCCAGAAGATCGTTGCGACCCCCCTCAGAATGGACGCAATCCCCAGGGTCATCAGAATAGCTGATAAGATTGGCTGCCCGGTCAGTGGGGATATGAAAAACTTCTGAATCAGCAACCCCAGCAATGCCGTTGCGAGAAAAGCACAGCCCAGGCTTGCCCAGATACTGAAACCATCGATTGTCAAAAAGGTCCAACACATAAAAGCGCCAACCATCACCAATTCACCATGGGCAAAATTGAAGATGGAAGAGGATTTATAGATCAAGACAAACCCCAGCGCTATCAGCGCATACAGGGAACCTTGGACAATTCCGGCTATCGTGAGATATATTAATATTTCCATTCCCTCAAATCCTCCTTCAACCCACCATTACCATCACGATCCCTGCAGGTCCCGCGATGTAAAGAGGCTGTTCGATTATTTTTTGACTTCTACAGAATCCAACAAAAGATCTGTCAACCCGCTTATTTCTTTGAATTTATCGACCTTTTCATGCTCTGAAACGATAAACCACCTTAGACTCATATGGGTAAATGCACCCAGAAATAGATTGCGAAATACCCTTATGTTACATTCCGCTGAAAAGCTCCCCTCATCCATTCCCTCCTGCACCAGTTCCTCGAATACCTTGATATAGCTTCGCCAGCTGTTAAAAGCGCGGCTTTTCGTAAACCGCCGATTCAATTGAATCATCAGCAAATAGATGATTAGAAAATTATGGTCGTCCAGATAGAGACGGAAATGATCCCGGATAAACCGTCTCAGCTTTCTCGACTTGTTTTTAACGTTAAAAATCTCCTCCAGCTGACAAAGATGTCGAGCAAAGCGGTCCTCTGGAATACTCAGGAGAATATCCTCCTTGTTTTTGAAGCACTCATAGATGGCGCTGTCTGATACCCCGGCGAAACCGGCGATGTCAGAAATCGTGGCCCCTGCAAAGCCCTTTTCCACGAACAGCCTGAGTGCTGCCTTGATGATCGCCTGCCGCTTTTCCACTTTATCATCAACAACATTCAGCGGTTGCAACAGAATCGGATCCAGGAGTCGCATGAGATGCTCAAAATCCGGAGCCGCCTCTTTGATTTCGCGAATAACCAGAACCGTGTAGGCCTCGAAATCCAAAACCCCCAGAATGATATCCCTCACCAGTGGCGGATTAATATCCGACCTGAAAACACCTTCACTGATTCCCTCTTGAATAATGCAGAGCACCAGACCCGAATATCGACGAAAGAGTTTGTAAGTGTTGGATTGATAAAAGTTACGATTGGCCCGGCATTCGAGTAAAACCAGGGAGATATAATCACGGTTGGTGTCGTTGTACCTGAGATACGCCCATAAAACCTTGCGGAGAATGTTATAAGCGCCTGTAATTCCCTGTATTTGCTCATAAAGATACAAAAGCGAATCTTCTACCTGAGATTCGACAATTGAAAACAGCAGGTCCTCCTTCCCCTTGAAATATTGATAAATCGTTGGCTCTGTGACGCCCGCTTCCTTGGCAATATCTTTCATTTTCGAACGGGCAAACCCCATTTCATTCATGACTTTTGAACCTGCCTTTAAAATCTTCTTGACAACATTTTTTCTCTCTTTGAATGTCTCCTGTTCAGGAAGTAGAATACTTTTGATATCCATGTTTTCTCAACTGTTTGGTTTTTAATAATTTCTGAATTTTGAATATTTGCATTCTACTTTTTTTAACCGGTACAATCGATGACCTCCACCAAATGTCAAAACATTGATAGAATCTTTCATTCCTCAAAAAGCTGCCACGCCTTCACTCAATTCCTCAATTACACGTTAAACAAGCAAGCCCGAAAAAAATATTTTAAGCCATATTTTTTATTGATGAATTTCATACTCTGATCCGAAGCACAGGCATTGAAAAGCAGACATTAAAAATATTTAGACGCCCTATATCATACTCTGCACTGCATTTTAGTTGCTGTATTTTTAAATGTTTTCTTCTGTTTTTCTAACAAGACAGATTGAAATTATTATCCGACACAGGCTTGTCCTTCCATTGAGAGTGGTACTCAATCTTTGTGTATTTCCCAAGAATCTTAGTGATATTATTTTTTAGCAATGTCTATATTTATACTTAAATTATGTCAAGATATTTATTCTTGCTATTCCTTTTTTGACCTACAAAACATTTTTTATTATCTTGTTATATCTCAAGTTTCTGATTTCATCAAAACCATGAAACACTTTATTGATAAGGGTTTCAGGTTGCTAATAGGGTTGAAAAAGCCCATTTGACAATTACAATGCGCCTTTTTTCTCTGAACAGTCCAGTTTACGGATATCT
>JAHJRI010000120.1 GCA_018830885.1 bacterium
AAAACGAGAAACTGGAGGGGGCTGAGATTCAGGCACTGATGACGTCCCCTGCCAGTGATAACCCATAAGTGACAGGTTGATGAATGGATATGACAATACTGCTGACCGGACTCCTCGTATTCGGAGCCAGAATAATTGATGTTAGTCTGGGGACGGTCCGCACAATCGTCACGGTTCAGGGAAGATTGCTGCTCTCTTTTATTCTGGGGACCTGCGAAGTGACCATCTGGATTCTGGTGATCAACCAGGTGATCCAGAAAATTCAGGAATCGCCGATCCTGGTTGTATTTTTTGCCCTTGGATTTGCTACCGGTAATGTGGTCGGGATCCTGGTGGAGCGGGAACTGGCTTTCGGACCGATTATCCTGAAAGTGTTTACCAAGACCCGAGCGCTGGAGCTGATAGACACCTTCAGACAACTTTACCTGGGAACCACTGCCTTTACCGGGGAAGGGATGATGGGACCCGTGACGGAGCTGTATGTGGTCTGTCGCAGACGGGATCTCAAAATAATCATTCCCAGAATCATGCAAACCGATCCGGCCGCTTTTTATGTTACCGAACAGGTCAGGGATGTCAATCGGGATTTGAGACCGATCAACACCCCATTAACGGGCTGGCGGGCCGTGATGAAGAAAAAATAGATGCCGGCGGCCGGTCCCGGTTGAACCATTCCGCGGGAAGAGCGCGTGCCAGCTGGCATTCCCTGGCAGGGATGGCTATAAACGAAGCGCGGTACACAGCAACATCACCATCACCACACATGAAATCCCAGTGAGTCAGGACCTCCCACACGCAGCTTAAACAGGAGACAGATAATGTCGTCAGAAGTGAAGGATGAAAAAAGGCAGTCCTATATCGGTTTGCTCCCGGAGGCAGTCGAAGCCAGCCGGAAAAAGCACGGTTCGAACCTGTTGACACCTCCCAGAAGGGATCCGTGGTGGAAGCAGTATCTGAAAAAATTCGAGGATCCGGTCATCCGGATCCTGGTCATCGCCGCCTTTCTGGCTGTCGGGGTTGGCATCGTCGATGGCCACTATATTGAGGGGATCGGAATTGTCATGGCGATCCTGCTGTCGACAACCCTTGCTTTCCTGAACGAGTACGCAGCCGGTCAGAAATTTGATGTGCTGAACAAAGTCAGTGACGATATCCCCGCCAAAGTGATCAGAGATTCGAATTTTGTCTCCATCCCGCGTAGAGACCTGGTGGTCGGTGATATTCTGTTTGTGGAGACCGGAGAGGAGATCCCCGGGGACGGGACGATTCTGGAGGCAATTTCCCTGCAGGTGGACGAATCCCGGATGACCGGGGAGTCGGCCCCGGTTCACAAACAGGTCCTGGACCCTCACCTGCCTCATGCCGCTGAAAACGCCTACCCCCTCAATAAGCTCCTGCGTGGATCTTTTGTCAGGGATGGGTACGGGTATATTGAAATCACTGCTGTCGGAGACCGTTCTGAAATCGGTCAGGCCGCCAGGGCGGCGGCCGAGGTGACAGATGAGAAAACACCGCTGAACAGGCAACTGGAAAGACTCAGTAAAATCATCGGTCTGGTAGGGTTTACAGTGGCGGTGACCATATATGCCGCCCTGGTAGCAAGATCCGGGATCAAAGGGGAACTGGTGCTCTCTTCCCAGCAGTGGATGTTGATCCTGGTGCTCTCCCTCAGCGTTCTGCTGGCCATGATGAAAGTATGGGTCCCCATGATTTTTGATGGGTTGGAGGTTATAGGAAAACCGCTGCCACGGATTGCCTGGCTGGAGGTGGAAAGCCCGGGTGCCTGGTTGAAAACCGTGGGGTTGGGGATTGTTTTTTTTGCTGTTGCCTGGGTTCCAGGGACTTTTTTCGGGCTTATCCCACCCAGTCCGGCCGATTGGATCCCGCCCCATGTCGGGCTTGAACTCCTGCGCTATTTCATGATTTCCGTCACCATCATTGTGGTTGCCGTTCCCGAGGGTCTGCCCATGAGCGTCACCCTCAGCCTGGCTTACAGTATGCAGAAAATGGCTGCTGCCAATAACCTGGTCCGCCATCTTCATGCCTGCGAAACCATCGGTGCAGCTACGGTGATCTGTTCGGATAAAACCGGGACACTGACCCAGAATAAAATGAAGGTCCAGAATGTCCATTTCAGTTTTCTGCCCCAGGGCGCTTTTACAGATAAAGAAGAGGGGTTTGGAGAGATACTGGTGGCGGAAGCCATCTCTGGCAATACCACTGCCCAGTTGAGCCGAACCGAAGGACACCCATCAGAACCCATCGGAAATCCGACCGAAGGATCCCTGCTGCTCTGGCTGGAAGAACAAGGCGTCGATTACCAGGCCGTTCGCAGCAGTTTCCCTGTCATCCGCCAATGGACATTCACTACGGAAAGAAAATTCATGGGAACGATGGGAATCTCTGAAATCACCGGAAAACAGGTTCTTCACGTCAAGGGGGCGCCCGAGATCGTCATGGCGCTTTGCAGTCAGATCCTGACCCCGAATGGTCCGGAACCCATCAGTGAGTACGAGGAAAAATTGCATGCCCGTCTCAAAACCTATCAGTCCAGGGGTATGCGGACCCTGGCCTTTGCTTACGGCGAAGCGGAGGGGGAATCACCTGAAACCGCCCTGGAAGATGCCGCGGTGGGGTTAAGCTGGCTTGGCTTCGCTGCCATCGCAGATCCTGTCCGGGAAGACGTGCCGGCCGCTGTTCAGGCCTGCCGTGAAGCCGGTATCATGGTGAAGATGATCACCGGAGACACCGCAGAAACAGCCAGAGAAATCTCACGCAAGATAGGACTGGTGGATGCACAGGAAACCCCCGACTGCTTTCTGACCGGACCTGAATTCGGCGCACTGGACGACAGTCAGGCAGAGCTGGCCGCGATGAAGATGAAGGTCCTTTCGAGAGCCCGGCCACTCGATAAACTGAGGGTTGTCAAACTACTGCAAAAAGCCAATCAGGTCGTAGCGGTCACCGGGGACGGGACCAACGATGCACCCGCCCTGAATCATGCTGATGTGGGACTGGCTATGGGCAAATCAGGGACCGCCGTGGCCAAGGAAGCCAGTGATATCATCCTGCTGGACGATTCCTTTACCAGTATTGTCAATGCAGTCATGTGGGGCCGTTCCCTGTATGAAAACATCCAGCGATTTGTCCTCTTCCAGTTGACCATCAATGTGGCAGCGCTCAGCATCGCGTTTCTGGGTCCCTTTATCGGCATCAAGCTGCCGCTGACGGTCATCCAGATGCTCTGGGTCAACCTGATCATGGACACCTTCGCTGCCCTGGCCCTGGCGACGGAGCCTCCCCACAGAAACGTCCTCAATCGCCCGCCCCGAAATCCAGGCGATTTTATCGTCACCCGGTCCATGGCGATGCAGATCCTTCTGACTGCCGCTGCGTTTTTCGGTTTTCTGGTCTGGTATCTGGTCCATATTCAAAGAGACGGTCAGGTGACCGACTATGAAATATCCCTGTTTTTCACCACCTTTGTGCTGCTCCAGTTCTGGAACCTGTTCAACGCCCGCTGCCTGGGACAAACCCATTCAGCATTGAAAGGGCTTTTTCAGAACAGACTCTTCCTGCTGGTCGCAGCTGTCATTCTGGCAGGTCAGTTTGCCATCGTGCAGTGGGGAGGAGAGATGTTTCGCACAGTTCCCCTTTCCCTGAAAGACTGGGTCGTCGTTTTCGGTGGCACCTCAAGCGTTCTCTGGGTGGGTGAATTGATCCGCTGGGTCAAAAGAATCAGGGCGTGACATCGCTCCAGGGGCAGGAAGATCCGGACCGGCTTGCCGAGTGCCTCCTTACCAGGCCTTCGCAGGCCTGGTCCCGGGCGGCTGCGTCATAATACCCGACAGTCGGCTCACAGGCGGGTGTCCGGCTGTCTCAATCAAGTCGGGAAACAAGAAAAGGTTACCATGGAAGAAAAATTAAAAAAAACCATCCAGACCATCGGGTTATTGCTGGGGGTTACTTTTCTCCTGCCAATCCCGATTCTGGCACAAAAAACCTGTCAACAATCCATTCCGGATCTCTACCGGCAAGTTGCACCAGCCGTGGTCTCAATCACAGCCACCGCCATCGATCCTTTTTCGACCGGACCACGCTCGGGTCGGGTTTTATCGTGGATAAAGCCGGTATTGTCCTGACCAATTCCCATGTTGTCTTTGGAAAACAAGCCATTATGGTAACGCTCGATAAAGGCCAGGTAATTGTGGCCCAGTTGGTGGGACTGGACCCCCAGCTGGATCTGGCGGTGCTGAAAATCGAGCTGCCCGGAAATGGGTGGACCACGATTCCCCTGGCCGACGAAAACGAGCAGCAGGACGGTGTTGAGGTCCTGGCCATTGGCTTCCCACTCGGGTTGGGCCAGACGGTTACCCGGGGAATCATCTCCGGCGTCAACCGTGTTCTGCCAACGTCGCCCATGAGTTATACCGTACCGATGATTCAGACAGACGCCTCCATCAATCCCGGAAACTCGGGAGGTCCGTTGATCAACCTGTGCGGAGAAGTGGTCGGGATGAATTCGGCCGGTTTTGTCGGAGCGGAAAATGTGGGATTTGCCCTGCCTTCTACAATTATCAGTGCGGTTTACCCCTTGCTGGTCCGGGATGGCAGAGTCATCAAACCCTGGATCGGCGTCGGGGGGAAGCTGATCCGGAAAAAAGAAATTCAGAATCTGTTCAACCTGGATGTGGTTGATGGCTTCTTAATTGAAATTGTCGAACCGGGAAGTCCAGCTGAAGCTGCCAAAATTCAGGGGGGGCTGCTGCCGATAAAGGTTGCCAACGAAGAGTTCCTGTTCGGGGGGGATATTGTGACGGCTGTAAACGGCAAATCATTCAGCGATCCGAATAATTATATCGAAACCGTTAAAAACCTCAAAGTCGGGGTCAAGATACAGGTTGACCTCTATCGATCCGGCAAAAGGCTCAGCGTGACCATTCAGGTACCCGAAAGACCAATTCTCCCGTGGGATGTCCCTTTCGATGACAGATGCCGTTGAAAATCGTAAAATAATTTTCCAACAGTTACATCTCAGGTATTAAAATTGCTGTTAAATTCTAATTCAGATCCGCAATGTCCGGTTAGGTTTTCGCGCAAGCTGGACCAAGTGTCCGATGTAAAACTTTTTCAGCGGATTAGGAGAGGCGTTAGTTGATCCTTCCGACTGAAAAGACGTTATATCGGGCACGGAACTGATGCCAGAGTCTAATCGGACATGACTGGATTCAAATATAGATCGAGGATTCAATTCTAAAGAAAAAAAGAGAGGGGTAAAGATGTTCAAACGTATCGGACTTTTCCTGGCAGCCAACCTGGCGATTATCGTCGTTATCTCGATTCTGCTGCGTATATTCAATGTTGAACCCTACCTGACGGCGTATGGGTTGAACTACCAGTCCCTGCTGGTGTTCTCGGCCATCGTCGGTTTCAGTGGGGCGCTCATATCCCTGTTTATCTCTAAATGGATGGCAAAAACAGCCTATGGGATTCACATCATCGACCAGCCCGGAAACCGCACTGAGTCATGGCTCTTCAAGCGGGTTCAAGAGCTGTCCGAACAGCTGGGTATCGGTATGCCGGAAGTTGGCATTTATGAAAGCCGGGAGCCCAATGCCTTTGCCACCGGCTGGAATCGCAACAGTGCCTTGGTGGCTGTATCCACAGGACTCCTGGAGCATATGGACACCGATGAAGTAGAAGGCGTGCTGGCACACGAGATGGCCCATGTCGCCAATGGGGATATGGTAACCATGACCCTCATCCAGGGCGTTTTGAATACGTTTGTCATTTTCTTCGCCCGGATTGCCGCATTTGCCGTTTCCACATTTCTACGCGGGGATGATAAGGAAAAGGGGGGCGCCATGTCGGGTTTTGCCTATTTTGGCATGATGATCCTGTTTGAGATGCTCTTTGGCATCCTGGCCACCCTTATTATCATGTGGTTTTCCAGACAGCGGGAATTCCGGGCGGATGCCGGGGCCGCCAGACAGGTAGGCAGACACAAAATGATCGACGCACTGCGCAAACTTCAATCAGCGCAGCATTTACCCCCCGATGCCAGGGGCAAGGCACTGGCAACCGCCAAAATATCCGGATATGGATCCGTCATGGCCCTGTTTTCATCCCATCCTCCCCTGGAAAAGCGGATATCGGCACTCCAGAAACTGTGAGGCCCGGGTATCGCAAGGTTACTTCCGGGAAAAGACAGCCCCAGGGTACCCTCAGCCATCCCGGTACCCGCATCAAAAATAGGAACCACAGGTTCCATCTCATCTTCCGTCGATAATAAAATAGGAACCACAGGTTCCATCTCATCTTCCGTCGATAATCGGGCAAATGAGTGGCCTTAGGTCTTGTCTTTTTATTGAAGGCGTGTAAAGTGATTCTGAATAGCCTGTGTTTTAATCAACCCAGTCTGCAGTCTCATCTCTGATCCTGCCTGTGAATAGCGCTGGCGCCGGGGGAAACAGCGCTGGCTGCAGTATCTGCAGGGTTCTTAAATCCAGGCAACTCAAACCAGGCACAGCCGGTCACTGCAGAAAAATGGACTGCCATCACCGGTACCTGATATTGAAACAGAATCCGATTGAACCACCCTTTGAACCACCACATGGAAAGAGGTCCGACAAACCAATGAAACGGGATGACCTCTTTTTATGCTGCCTGACCCTGAATCTGTCATTAAAAGACTATTGTGAATGAAGATATTTATTTGAAATTGCTCCTGGTTCTGTTCTTTGTGTTTGCGAACGGGTTTTTTGTAGCCGCCGAATTTGGACTGGTTAAGCTGCGTTGCAGCGAAATCAAGATGATGACCCTGTCCGGGGGCAGGATCGCCAAAACCCTGGAATATATTTTCGATCATCTGGATACCTACCTTTCCGCCTGCCAGCTCGGTGTCACACTCGCCAGCCTGGCTCTCGGCTGGACCGGGGAACCCCTCGTCGCCAACATCCTGAAACCGTTGTTTGAAGTGCTGGGAATCCCTGAAAAAATGGTGCACCTGTTTGCATTTCCAACGGCATTTGCAATCATTACCTTTCTGCATATCACCCTGGGAGAGCAGGTTCCCAAGATCATGGCTATCCGCAGACACAGAAGTGTCGTCAAAGCAATATCCATCCCCTTGTGGATCTTCTGCAGCGTTTTGACCCCGCTCATCTGGATTCTGAATGCCAGCAGCAATGCCATGCTGCTGCTGATCGGGATAAAGGCCGATGCGGATCACGGTGAAACACCCACCGAGGAAGAGTTGCGGCATATCCTTTATCAGTCAGCCGATCTGGGATACTTGAAAATCCGGGAACGGTACATCATGGAAAACGTCCTGGATCTAGAGGAAAAAATGGCGCGCAGCTATATGGTCCCCCGCAGTCAGGTCGTTTTTATCGACCGGAAACAGACAATGGAGGAAAAGCTGTTCCATGCTGCAGAGTCCGGTCACACGCGGTTTCCCCTTTGCGAGGGGGATCTGGATCATATTGCCGGGATTGTGCATGTGAAGGACATCTTCAAGCTGATGACCGCTGAGGAGCCTATCCAAAAACTGATTACCCTGGCCAGAAAACCGGTCTACTTTCCGGAAACCATCCATCTGGATTCCCTGCTGGTGGCACTGCAGAAGAACAAAACCATGATGGCACTGCTGGTGGATGAATTTGGCTCCTTTTCAGGCTTGATCACCATGGAAAATATCCTGGAGGAGCTGGTGGGATCTATTGAAGACGAGTTTGACGATGAACAGCCATCCATTATCCGGCGGGGACCCGATGTCTTTGAGGTCGAAGCTGAATGCCCCAAGGAGAAAGTCGCTAAAACCTGCAGACTCCAGTTACCCGAATCCGGCGCCGATACCATCGGCGGCGTCGTGACGGAGCTTATGGAAATCATTCCCCAGGAAGGTGATACCCTCCTGCTGGGAAATCATCAAATAACCATCCTGGAAGCGGAACCAACCCGGATTGTCCGTCTGGAGATAAAAAAGCAGGAGAAAGACACTGATATCGATCCAATCAAAGATAAGCCGTCACCATAGGCCTCGATTAAACATCCGATTCCCCTCCTGAAAGAGGGAGCAGCCGCGACGGCTCCCCCTCTCGCTGCGTGACCTTTTTTCGACAAAAACAGTCCCTTGATTTCTACTTGATGGAGATCTCAACCTCTTTTGGTTTGGATTTCTCAGCCTTTGGGATTTTCAAATTCAGCATCCCGTCTTTGAATGTCGCATCGATTTTGGTGTCATCCACATTGTCAGGAAGTTTGAAACTACGGGTGAAACTGCCGAAATGCCTTTCCACCCGATGAAATTTCTTGTTTTTTTCTTCCTTTTCCTGTTTCCGTTCACCTTTGATTGTCAGATTTCCACTCTCGACGGTCACCTTGACATCCTCTTTTTTGACATCCGGGATTTCAGCCTTGATGATGTATTCCTTCTCGTTTTCAATGACATCAACCCGAGGAGCCCAGTCTGAATAGGCCATCAACTCTCTGTCACCCCTTGCCGGCCAGCCAACGGACTTACCAAACTGATTGAAAAAATCCTCCATTTCACGAAAATGATCCCATTTTGTCAGTTGCATATCAACCTCCTCAGTTTCCTTTTGATCTTAAATGGTATCTATTCAGTTCGATTTCCGATCAGCCCCAAAGGTATTGTGTTTCAAGAACCTTGGAAGCCATGGAGGGTTTCCAGGAGCTCCAGGAGGATTCATGTGTTTCTTGAAACACAATACCTTTGGGGCGTATACAGGTGAATAGTTACCTTAAATGTTCCACTTTAAAAGGTCAGGTCCTGACCATCTCAAACCCGTTACATTTTGAATCATCCAACTGACAGTTTACTGACCTGAAACGATGCCTTGGCTGATTCCTCAGGTCAGATGACTGCAACGAAAAACCTGCAATCGAAATGCCAGTTTTCACAAGATCCGGGGATGTTGAATCTCCTCGCTGTGAGCCAGGAGATTCAACATCCCATGGGGGTATCAAAATGGATATGTATCATGGCGATTCGCCCCCGCCCGGTAAGGAAGTCTGCTTCTATTTGCGAATCTGATTTCAGAATTCCGAATTTCTTCCGAATCGGAACTGAATTTTCCGATTTTTCAACCCTGCCCGCATGTTCTCATCTTGCGCTGTACGCCGACCCCTGGGGTTATGATTGTGGAAAAAAAGGCATGCAACTGCCATTCTGTTTTTAGCAGCAGGCGGTTACTGCCTTTTTTTTATACTTTTATACGATGTTGTGCCTCACCCGGTTGATAGTGGTTTATATGAGAATATCACCTGACAATTCAGACCCGGATGGTTGCCGAGACCGATTCCCATATTTCGTTGTGATCAGCGGGAGAGCGGTCCTTTAACGGAGAATCCGGTAAGACAGGGCCGATCGTTCGCGGGAAAAAGCATGGATTGCACGTTGACGTGATCTCCAAAACCCAATAACTTAGGAGGATGCACCGCATCATGCTGCCCACGGAAAGATAACCCGAATGCTGCAGTTCAGCATAATCCATCTGGAAATGGAGATGAGAGATCGATTAAAAAACCTGTTTACGTCGGAGTCGGTAACCGAAGGACATCCCGACAAAATATGTGATCAAATCAGCGACGCTGTGCTGGATGCATGCCTGGCGCAGGATCCACTCTCCCGCGTGGCCTGTGAAACCGCAACCAAAACCGGTTTTATCATTCTGCTGGGTGAAATAACCACCAAAGCGCAGATCAGTTATGAGGATCTGGTCCGGGGCGTCATCACAGACATTGGCTACGACAGCGATAAAAAGGGATTTAACGGGGAGACGGCTGGTATTCTGCTTTCTTTATCCAGGCAATCTGAAGATATTGCCCAGGGTGTAAACCGCTCCCTGGAAACGAGAATCGGGAGCGTCGCCGACAGCGATATCGATACCATCGGTGCCGGTGATCAGGGGATGATGTTTGGCTACGCCTGCAATGAAACATCGGCTTTGATGCCCATGCCGATTTTTCTGGCCCACAAGCTGGCCCACCGCCTGGCAGAAGTGCGAAAAAACGGCTCCCTCCCATGGCTCCGTCCGGATGGAAAAACCCAGGTAACGGTTGAATACAGCCAGGGGAGACCTGTTCGCATCGATACCGTCTTGATCAGTGCCCAGCATGCAGCTGAAATCAGCCAGGACGCGATCCGGGAAAGCCTGATCGAACAGGTGATCATGCCGGTGCTGCCACCCGAACTGGTCGATAAGACAATGACGATCCATACCAATCCAACCGGTCGCTTCGTTATCGGCGGGCCTTATGGAGACGCAGGTCTGACCGGCCGTAAAATTATTGTGGACACCTATGGCGGAATGGGCCGGCACGGTGGCGGGGCCTTTTCCGGGAAAGATCCCACGAAAGTGGACCGCTCGGCCGCTTATGCAGCCCGCTGGGTGGCAAAAAATATTATCGCAGCCGGTCTGGCCGATCGCTGTGAAATCCAGGTGGCCTATGCCATCGGGATGTCACACCCGGTCAGTGTGAAGGTGGAGACGTTCAACACAGGGCGGATATCCGACGATCAGATAACAGCCCTGGTCCTCGACCATTTTGATCTTCGGCCCGGGGCCATCATTCGCGATTTGGCGTTGCGGCGTCCCCTTTACCGGCAAGTTGCCGCATATGGTCATTTTGGTCGGGAAGACCTGGCATTACCATGGGAGCAGACCGATAGAGCCGGGGCTTTGACATCTGCCGCCAAGTTGGCAATGGAATGAAACCGGTGCCTTGAAAACCGGCACCCTGTTTAATAAACACCCAATCAATAGACAATGCCATTTTGTTAAGCTTTAAATCCCGTGTCTGCAATGGACCTGTTTGAATTGCGGATCCGTTTCAAGATGATCTGAAACTTGCTTCGCTGAGAGCCCAAAACTCGCTTTGCTCAAACAATTGGGCCCTCGGCCGCTTCGCTTCGTTCAGATCATCTAAGAAACTTCTCCAGGCAATTCAAACAGGTCCATCGCAGACACTCAGCAAGCGGCTTAACTAAATGACATTGAATCAATAGATAAAACGAACCTGTTTTTTATCATAAACCCGCCATGCTTAATCTTTTTTTGGAGCTTTTCTCCTGGCGCGCCGTACTGGATATTCTGCTCATTACCCTGGGTCTCTTTTTCATTTACGCCACGCTCAAACGCCTGGGAACCTGGAAAATGCTGATCACTGTTTTCCTGATTGGGAGTGTCTACGGCATCGCCAAACTTCTCGATCTGGATGGCCTGATCTGGTTCTACAGCAATGTCAGCCAGGTTGCCATGATCGGGTTTGTCATCCTGTTTCAGCCGGAAATCAGGAAACTGTTTGAAAGCGTCCTTGTGCCCAGACGGCGCCATATGCGCAGACAAACAGACACCCTGCCGGCCTTGATCACTGAAGCGGCCAATCTGCTCAGCAAGCAGAATCGGGGTGCCCTGATTGTTATTCCCGGGAGAGAACTGATCGATGGATATCTGGCCGGCGGCCAGATGCTGAACGCCGTATTCAGTGTGCCCCTGTTGCTGAGTATTTTCGACCCCCATTCCCCGGGACACGATGGCGCCATTATCATTGAAAAGGGAAAAGTTCAGCAGTTTGGTGTACGGCTACCGCTCTCGTCCAGTGATACACTTCCCAAAGAATACGGAACACGGCACTATGCTGCCGCCGGGCTGTCTGAAGCAACGGATGCCCTTGTTATCGCCGTCTCTGAAGAGCGGGGTGTCATTACCGTATTTAAAAATGGAAAAGGAGACATACAGACATCGCCGGAACAGCTGATCGATGTAATCAATCGTCACTGGCTGACCAACCGCTCTTTATTTGTCCCAGTGGCCAAACGCAGGGGGCTGTCACCCTGGATAGAGATCCTGGCCAGCTTTCTGATTGCGAGTGGATTCTGGTATTCGGTGGTGATCGGGGAGGCCGAAATTCATGAAAAGTTTATCACCATTCCCATTGAATATACGGGCACGCCCCAGGATCTGGCCCTCACGGGTGAAAAAACATCTGAGGTCAAGGTGCACCTTGTCGGCCCGAAGTCAAATCTGGTCGAGACCGGTGATATGCGGGTGAGAGTCGACCTCTCCAAAGCCCGTCCCGGAAAACAACAGATCACCGTCACCGCTGATAAAATTAATCTATCCAAGCGGGTGAAGCTGTTGGACGCGCAACCGACCAGCCTTTCGCTGGAACTGGTTCACATGGTGGAACAAGACATTGCTGTCAACGCCCAGCTCGTCGGCAAGCTTCAGGACTCGCTCAGAATCGTCTCGGTCTCGATCATACCGGACAAAATCAAATCCGTGATCAGATCCAGCGACGCCCGGTCAGGGGATCTGGTTCTCATGACAACGCCCATCTATCTGGAAAATATCAGGACCAGCACGACGATATTTGGCAAAATCGTGGCACCGCCCAGAATTCAGCCCTCGGACAAAAAATGGCCGGATGTCGAGGTGCAGATCAAGGTGGAAAAAAGAAGGCCCGCCAAGCCCATCAGCTGATTTTTTGAATGATGATTCGATTTATGCGAGAGATACCCTTGTCTATCCTGTGTGATACGATTACAATTCCACCAGAACACTTATTCAGAATGTGGGATGATCTCGCTGTGCCGGAAGGGTCTTTTTTCACAAACAACTGGTTTTCAGGGGTAAGCCATGACAACGCTTTTCAGTATCAATTTCAATAAAATCGCTCTCCTGCGCAACTCAAGAGGACGAGACTATCCCAGCGTTCAATCTTTCGCCCGTCGGGCTGTGGAACTGGGTGTCGGAGGCCTGACGCTTCATCCGCGACCGGATCAACGCCATGCGCGATACTCGGATGTATTCGATCTCAAAGCGTTGTGCCTGGAATTCCCAGGCACCGAATTGAACATCGAAGGATACCCCACTTCGAAATTCCTGGATATCGTCATTGAGGCCCAAGCGGATCAGTGTACCCTGGTTCCGGATGCACCCGACCAGATTACCTCCGATCACGGCTGGGATATACAAAAAAACGGAGACATGCTGAAACCCATCATTAAACGTCTCCAGCGCGAGGGAATCCGGGTCAGTCTGTTCATGGACCCGGATCCGGAACAGATTGAACTGGTCAAGTCCACCGGAACCGACAGAATTGAACTCTACACCGAGGAGTATGCAGACAGCTTTCATACCGACCAGTGCAAACCCGTCCTGGAGAAGTATGAAAAAGCCGCCACCCATGCACACAGCCTCGGCCTTGGGGTGAATGCCGGTCACGACCTCAACCTGGAAAACCTGGCCCGGTTTCTTACCATTGATGGGATCAAAGAGGTGTCAATCGGTCATGCGGTGATTGTCGAATCCCTGCTCATGGGTTTCGACAATGTGGTCAGGCAATACCTGGAGATCGTGAAACAGAAGGGGTAAAACAGGCCCCGGGAGGACTCGGAAGGGGAAAGCCGGCTCAAAATTTCACCCCCCGCGGATCAATGAGATTTGATCTTCAGTGCATATGCCTGCTTGATCTGAGCAACAATTTCATCGACATCCACCGGTTTTTCCAGATAACCGAAAGCACCCAGTTCCCTGGCCTGTTTTTCGTCTTTTTCCGAACCATGGCCTGTCAGAATAATGACCTGTACCGTCGGATGCTGTTTCCTGATTCGTCGTAACACCTCCATCCCACCCATACCCGGCATTTTCAAATCCAGGATCATGACATCCGGAACTTCATCAGAGACGATTTTTAAGGCGTCCTCCCCATTGAACGCGATCTCTGAACCGAGTTTTTCTTTGTACCGCTTCTTTGTTTCCGCTTTTTGCTCCTGATCTGCCATATGCTTTCTTGCCAGATCCGGTCCGCCGTCTTCTGCCAGTGAAGCGGCTGTTGTCAGAGATTCGACAGTTTTTAACAACCGCATTTTGATGCGTTCGGCCAGCGTTGTTACAAATTCCGCCTCATCATCCACCAGCAATATCTTGATTTGATCCATTTTTCCTCGTTATTTTAAGTTGTTGGTCCATGGTTTGATGCATGACTCAGGTGGAAAACGCCCGACACCTGAAATCAGTGACTCCGCAAAGTTGGCTCCGTGCCTGCTTGCCCGCCAGCCTTATAACAGCTGTCTCTATTATCTCATGACAGATTCTAGGGGAATCTGTCCACCGTCAATCGTCTCCGCGAATCGGGACTCCCCTCAGATAGTTTCGTTTTCAATCCCGGCAGACAGTCATGTTCAGCAAGGCTGCCGGGGATTTAAATTTTCTGGATACTTTTTTTGAGGATAACGGTCATTGTCGTTCCCAGACCCTCTTTACTTTGCACGGTCAATTCTCCCCCGAGCTTCTTGACGATACCCTATGTGATCGGCAAACCCAGGCCCGTTCCGTAGTTTTTTTTGGTGGTGAAAAACGGTTCAAAGAGACGGGACAGCGTTTCATCCGACATCCCGCATCCATTATCTTCAATCGCCGCTGCCACTGTTTCATGATCGGCATTCCAGGTTGTAATAGTAATGGAGCCCCCATCTTCGACTGCAGCAAAGGCGTTGTTCAGGATATTCAAAAAAACCTGCTGCAGCTGCCCTTTATCAGTAGCTAGACCTCAGCCGAAAAGCATCGGTGAGATGCCGAAACATGGCTAATGAATTATCAAGACGAGCATTTATTCAACACCCGTTGGTTTTTCACTCAAAAACCCAATAACACAGCTAATGCAGCCGGTTTTTGGACACA
>JAHJRI010000121.1 GCA_018830885.1 bacterium
CTCAGTTTTGGCCGCACCGTCGGGCAGAATATGAAGTACCTGATCATTGGACCCGGTGGTCGTTATTTCGGTTGTCTGCTTTTTGGAGCGGCAGCCTGGAAGTCGGCAGATCGTGACCGCTGGATCGGCTGGACGCCGGACCGGAACTGGAGCAGGAGTTGATCGCCTATGCCCGCAGCAAGGTGTCCAACATCAAATGCCCCAGGACCATCGATTTCATGGCGGAACTGCCCCGCACACCGGCCGGAAAGCTGCTTAAACGGCTGCTCAAGGAGCGGTACCGGTAGCCATGCGGTCATAACCACCTCCCGGAGGCGGGCAAGGCTGAATTCGCAAAACTCCCAGTGAATAACGCCGAGAATGAGTTCAATGCCAGATTGATCATGACACCCCGCTGAACCTGGGTAACATTGTATCAATAGTGACATGCATGTCCTGTTACCCAGCTGAACTGTTAAAATAAAATATCTCATGAACACAACGGCATCAATGGCAGCAACGCTCAAGAACGCCGGTCACAGGGTCATCGGCTGCTTTCCCCCCTATCCGCCCCTGGAACTGCTGCACAGTATGGGATGCGTGCCGGTGGTCCTGTGGAACCTGAGGAATGAGATCGAGGGAACGGCCGATAGCGACAGGCACCTGCAGACCTTTACCTGCTCCGTCGGCCGGCATCTGACACAGTTCCTGCTGGGTTCCGATGCACCGCAGTTTGACGGCCTGTTGATGACCAATGCCTGTGACACCCTACGCAACCTGCCCGAAATCATCACCGGGGAGTTCCAGCAGCGCGGGCGGGAGCTGCCCTTCTTCAAGCTGCACATTCCAGCGATACCGCCCGCTCAGACCCATGGCAGGGACTACCTGGAATACAGGATCCAGGCGCTGATCGATGAGCTGGAAACAGCTTTTGGTCAGGCGTTCTCAGGCGAGGCTTTCAGGGCGAGCACGGCGCTCTATCAAAGGGCCCGGGAGGAGCTGCGAACCCTTGAAGGGGCCGTTGCCGATGGAAGTATCCCCTTCGCGGCATTTCACCGGCTCAGCTGCACGATGTTCAACCGGCCGATCGAAGTGTTTCTGCAGGATCTGAAGATCTTTCGTGAAACCCGTATCGACCATGCCGACAGCGGGAAGCCACGAACAAATGGTCTTCCCGTGGTGATGCTCAGCGGAATCATCCCGCCCCCCGATACACTGATTGAAGCGATCGAGACAGCCGGGCTCCGCATTGCCGGCAACGACCTGGGGCCACTGTTCCGCTCCTACCAGCACAGTCCGTCGCCCGGTGAAGATCCTGTGGCCTATTACCGCGACTTTTATGGAAACCATACCCCCTGTTCAACGTTGCTGTACACGTCCGACCGCCGCATCGGCATGCTGGAGGATCTGGCTGACCGGCGCCGGGTGCAGGGGGTGATCTTCATCGGGGAGAAGTATTGCGAATGCGAAACCTTCGAGTTCCCCTTTCTGGAGAACCGGCTGAAACACCGGGGGTTTCAGGTTCTCCAGCTGGAGTGTGCCATCGACGACAGGGACCATGTCGACGCTTTTAAAACCAGGATTGAGGTATTTGCCGAGATACTCACCAGCCAGGGAGAAACCGCATGGCATCATACGTCAAATCAGAATCCGGGAAACGGCTGACCGAGCTCATGGCCGGGTGCTATCTGGGAAATCACCAGCGGGCACAGCAGGGGGCCTTTGTTGTCTGGATCGCGATCGGTGTGCCCGCGGAGATCTTCCTGGGCTTCGAAAACGTGGTCTACGCGGTACCGGAGAGCCATGCGGCCATGACTGCTGCACGGGGGCTGGGTCCCGCCCAGTGCGAAAAGGCGGAGAGGGCGGGGTATTCGATGGATCTCTGCTCCTATGCCAGGATCGACCTGGGGACGGCATTTGACAATGGAAAGGACTCACCGGTCGGCGGTCTGCCAAAGCCCGATCTGCTGATCTCCAACAACAATAACTGCTCCCTGCTGGTAAAGTGGTTCGATGTCCTGCACCGGGAATGGAAAACCCCCCACTTCACCCTGGATATCCCCTTCTGTTATGAAGTGCAGAGCCCCCAGGACAAGAGCTATATCCTGGCCCAGTTCCACGACCTGATCCGGACCATTGAAGGGATGTCCGGCCAGCGGTTTGATATCGACCGGGTGGCGGAGGCCACCCGGTGCTCCAGCGAAGCCACGCGGCACTGGAAGCGGTTCCTGGCCTGTGCCGAATCGCGGCCCTCCGGGATCACCGCCTTCGACTCCTTTGTCCAGATGGCACCGATTCTGACCATGCGCGGAACCGCGGCCTACGCGGAGCACTTTCGTCTGCTGGCCGACGAAACCGAGGAGCGGATGGCAACGGGCCTCTTTCCGGTGGCGGATGAACGGTATCGTCTCTTCTGGGACAACATTGCCCCCTGGCACCAGCTGCGCAGGATGCAGAAAAGTCTGGCGGAACGGCAGGCCAATATTATTGCCGCATCCTATACCTTCTGTATCGGCGGCCTGGAGGGAACCTACGACCCCTGGTATTTCGAGGGCGGCGACCCGCTGGCCTACCTGGCCCGGACCCAGAACTTCTCCATCTGCCCCCACGGGATGACCCTCAGGCGGGCGGCGATGACCGGGGCCCTGGAAACCCTGGGCATCGACTGGGTGATCTTTGCCAGCAACCGCAGCTGCAAACCCTATTCGGTGATGCAGATGGATCAGCAGCGGTTCATCTCCGAAACCTGCGGCGTTTCCACCGTGATGATCGATATCGATCATGCCGATTCACGGAGTTACAGCGAAAAAAACGCCCAGCTGCGGATCGACGCCCTGCTCGAAAATATCGAGGCCCGGCGGTAACGGACATTTGACCCGGTCCCCCCACCGGGGTCGACCCGTCCAAAACCCGGCCGGGATTCCTCCCTCGAACCCGACTAAATCCCATCCGGTTCATTTCACCTTTTTTTCACGTTGTTTCCACATCGATTTCATTCCCGATGCCCTATACTGATTGTAACGTATCGATTCCGCTCTTTCTCAGCATGGTCCGGTGAGGTTTTTGCACTTCAGGACCAGTCAGTCGAGGTATTCAGTGGATTCAAGGGGATAGTGATTTAAAACCCTGGAAAACAGGACGTTTTCCCGGAGCACCAGGGATGGTTTCAGTTCGGTGCTGTGAGCCTCACACCTCATGTTTTAAATCGGTATTCCCTTGACGGGTGCACCCAATATGTGTGGGTACCTGTAAGCGGAAAGAGGTTGTTTGTTCAGAAAACCTTGGAAGCCAGGGATGGATTCATGCCTTTTTCTGAATAAATAACCTCTTGAAGCGGTTATGATCACATACCCACATGTTTTTGGTGCACCCCCCATGACGGAACGGTTGACAAATGGTCTGTAAGGGACGGCAGAAACCGAACCGGACGTTGCTGACGTTTTCTGAGGTAACGGGGTCACGACCCCGGCTCGTATTTCACCTTTTATGACAGGTTTCACCCATGGCACCGAAACCACACCTTCTAAAAAACCGGCGATCCGGCCTGCTGATCGGTCTGTACAGCCTGGTGTTTCTGGCCCTCGGAATAGTGGGCATGCAGCTTCTGGCCGCCATGAAGACCCCCCCGGCCAGGCGGACGATTCTGGAAAAACCCTTGCCGGTGAACACCATCAAGGCGGTCAGGGAATCGGTCACCCCTTTTATCACCGGCTATGGCGAGGTGAAGGCCCTGGAGATCGTCTCCCTCTCGGCGGAAATCCCCGGCAGGGTGGTGGCGGTTCACCCGCGGCTGGAATGCGGGGAGGTGATCCAGAAAGGGGAGCCGCTTTTCCGGATTGACATCCGCGACGACGAACGCTCCCTTGAGATCAACGGGAAAAGACTCTCAGCCCTGAAACGCAACCTGGAGCTGGCAGAGACCGATTTCAGCAGGATGAAGAAGTTGCGGAAACTGGTGGTTGTTTCAGATATCGAAAAGGCGGAGCAGGCCTATAACGCCATGTTCGACCAGGTGAAGCAGCTTGAGTATGTGGTTTTCCGGTCCGAACTGAATATCAGCCGGGCTGTGGTCATGGCACCCTTTGACGGCCGGGTGAAAACGGTGTCCGTGGAAAAGGGCCAGTTTGTATCAGCCGGTATGCCGCTGGTGACGCTGGTCAACGATACCGCCCTCGAGGTGCATATCGCCATTGACGCGGAAAAGGCAAAGGCGGTGCTGCGGTTCAAAAAGGATTCGGAATCCCGTCACCCGTCCTGGTTTTCCGAGCTGGAGCCGGTCCCGGTGGTGGTTGTCTGGTCCCAGGGAGAAAATCCCGTCAAGGCCTGGGGCGTAGTCCACCGCGTCATTGCCTTTGAACCCAGGAGCCGCACCCTCAAACTGGCTGTTCGGTTAACGGCCGGTGGCGAGACCCCGCACCCGGTGTTTCCGATTGTGGAAGGCATGTTCTGCCGGGTGGAGATTCCCGGACAACCGATCCCCAACGTGATCAGAATTCCGCGCCAGGCGGTTCAGGGCGACAACCAGGTCCACATTGTGGTTGACGGCCGTTTGAAAACGGTACCGGTCACGATCCGATGGGTTGAAGATGAGGTCGCATTTGTCTCGGCCGGTCTCAACACCGCTGACCGGGTGATCGTCTCCCGCCTGTCGGCTCCCCTGGAAAACGCCCTGGTGGAATCGTCGGAACTGACCCTGGTTGCAGCCGGCCGGAGGTCCCCCCGATGAGACAGCTGCTTGTCAGGTTTCTGAACAACTCGGTGCTGGCCACCATGCTGCTGGTGATCATCCTGGTTGCCGGCATCGCGGCAGCATTCATGATGGTGCGCGAGGAGATGCCGAATGTGGCCTCTGATCAGATTCATATCACGGTCGCCTATCCGGGCGCAGATCCGGAAGAGGTCGAAGAGGGCATCTCCCGGAAAATCGAGGAGGCCGTCAGGGGCATGGAGGGGGTCAGCCACTGTAACACCGTTTCCATGGAGAACCAGAGCGCCACCGTCATCGAAATCGTTGAGGGCTATGACGGCCGGGAGCTGCTTGATCGGGCCCGCACCCGGATCAATGAGATCGCCACCTTCCCGCTGGGTTCCGAAAAGCCGGTGATCACCCTGCCTCTGCACTCGGATCCGGTCATGGCCCTGTATGTCAACGGTGCCGTGTCGGAAAAGGCCCTCAAGGAGTGGTCATACCGGGTCAAGGATCAATTGCTGGACCTGGAGCAGGTATCCCAGGTATCCCTCCTGGGTATCCGGGATTATGAGATCAATGTGGAGATCCCGGAGCAGAATCTCCGGGAATACGGGCTGACATTTGCACAGGTCTCCGCCGCCATCCGGCGCAGCAACCTGAACCGGTCGGGAGGCCTGATCCGGGGCAAAACCGATGACATCCGCGTGCGCACCATGGGACGCAAATACACCGGCGAGGCGCTCTCATCCGTTGTCATCCTGGCCGATGCGGAAGGGGACCTGGTGACCCTGGACCGCCTGGCCACGGTCAACGACGATTTCTCCGAGGATGGGATCACCACCACCGTCAACGGTCAGCCGGCGGTGATTCTCAGCATCTTCAAGACCCGGGAGGAGGATACGATCAAAATTGCGGACGCAGTCAATGCCTTTGTGGCGGATATCAGAACCACGGTGCCACCGGGGGCGGAAATCGGTATCCTGTTTGACAATTCCGACGCCATCCGCCAGCAGGTGGATATCCTGCTCAAAAACGGGATCATGGGTTTGTTCATCGTTTTTGTTCTGCTCTGGCTGTTTCTCAACGCCCGCCTGTCGCTGTGGACCGGTGTCGGCATCCTTGTCTCCGTGCTGGGGGGTGTGGCCGTGATCTGGATCGGCGGCGGTACCATCAACATGATCTCCATCTTCGGGTTTATCCTGATTCTGGGCATCGTGGCGGATGATGCCATCGTCGTGGGGGAGTCCATCGCCTGGCACCGCAGCCAGGGTAAGGATCCGGTGACATCAGCGATTGACGGGTTGCGGGAGGTCGGGCTGCCGGTGATGA
Source organism: bacterium (assembly GCA_018830885.1). Classification (GTDB taxonomy): domain Bacteria; phylum SAR324; class SAR324; order XYD2-FULL-50-16; family XYD2-FULL-50-16; genus JAHJRI01. The sequence goes on from JAHJRI010000121.1 coordinate 5,999, forward strand.
CGGCCGTGTTGACCACGATCCTGGCCTTTATCCCGCTGCTGTTCATCGAGGGCATGATGGGGAAATTCATCCGGATCCTGCCGGTAGTGGTGATTGCCTGCCTGCTGATTTCCCTGTTTGAGAGCTTCACCCTCCTGCCGATCCATCTGGCCCATGCACCGTCGGATCAGACGCGGGAACCTGTTCGGGGTGCCTTTTTCAGGGGGTTGAACGCCGTCCCCACGGTTGTCGGCAGGGCCCTGGACCGGTTTTCAGACGCCGTCTATGCCCCGTTGCTGACGACCCTGCTGAAATGGCGCTATGCCTTTCTGTGCCTGACGATCAGCCTGCTGCTGGTTTCGCTGGGAATCATCCGGGGGAACTTCCTGAAATTCGAGATGCTTCCCGAACGGGATGGTTTTTACATGACGGCAATCGTCGAATTTCCCGAAGGAACATCGCGAAACGTAACGGCGGCGGCGGTGCGGAGGATCGAACAGGCCATGGCTGATATCGCCGCACAAACCACCACCGCCAGCGGGGACCCGCTGGTGCGGAGCCGGTTGGCCATCAGCGGACAGGCACCGGGTCTTGAACCGGGGTCTTTCGGTCAGCTCGGCTCCCATCTCGGGGGCGTGCAGGTGATTCTGCCGGACTCCCGGAGACGGGGGATACAGACCCGGGAACTTCTGAAACAGTGGCAGCGGCAGGTGGGCACCATCAGCGGGGCCACATCCGTTTCCTACAGCGGAACCATTATGGGCGACCCGGGAAAACCCATCGAGATTGCGATCGACGGACAGGATCCGGACCGGCTGGCGGAAGCCGCCGGCGATTTGCGGCAGCATTTGCAGCAGTTTCAGGGGGTCTTCGATATCCAGGCGGACAATACCGCCGGCAAGGACGAGATTCAATTTCGTCTGAAGCCGGAAGCCAGGAGCCTGGGACTGACCGTCCAGGACCTGGCGGACCAGCTTCAGACGGGTTACTTTGGCGAGGAAATCCTCCGCGTCCAGAGAGGACGCGACGACGTCCGGATCCGTATCCGCTATACCCGGTCCGAACGGCAGCGGCAGGGCAGCCTGGACGGGGTCCGGATCCGGACCCCGGAGGGAATCGAGGTTCCCCTGGGCGTGGTGGCGGATGCGAAAATCGGGCCCGGGTCCTCGACCATCTACCGCACCGATGGCCGACGGCGGATCACCGTCAGCGCGGATGTGGATACCGCCGTCATCTTTGCCGACGAGATCATCGGGGACCTCAAGACGGGGGTTTTTAAGACGTTGAAGAGCCGCTACCCGGGGATCAACCTGGTGCTGAAGGGAGAGGCGGGGGAAATGGAAACCTCGTTTGCGACCATGTTCATCGGATTTATCCTGGCGATTCTGGCCATCTATATGCTGATTGCCACGCTTTTTCGCTCCTATCTGCAACCCCTGTTGATTCTGGTGACGGTGCCCTTCGGCCTGATCGGGGCCATCTGGGGGCACCTGCTGATGGGCTGTGATCTCACGATGATCAGCCTGTTCGGGATGGTGGGGCTGGCCGGCATCGCCGTGAACGATGCGATTGTGCTGATCGAGCGGATCAACACCAACATCGGGGAGGGGTTGTCCTTTGCGGATGCGGTGCGGCTGGGCGGGGTCAGGCGGTTCCGGGCCGTTTTTCTGACCAGTGTCACGACCGTCGGCGGGCTGGCCCCCCTGATGGTTGAGACCGATCCCTATGCAACCGTGCTGATCCCCATGGCCATCACGATTGTGTTCGGGGTGATTTTCTCCACGGTGCTGACACTGCTGCTGATCCCCTGCCTGTTCATGATCCTGAACGATCTGCGCCTGCTGGGACACCGGATCAAAGACGGGGTCTGGAAAAAGCGGTGTGCCGTGGAACCGGCGCAGGCCCGGCTGCTGACTGAACCGGCGCCGAACCGTCGCCCTGGTCCTGCAGCCCGGGGGTTACAATGACCCCCGGGGCACAGATGACCGGGTGCGGCGCCGCGTTGCGGAAAAGCCGATTCTGTGCCAAGCTGGAATCGGCTTCGATAAAAGGGGGGGATGCTTCCGCGGACCAGGGAAATAAGGGGACATGATCATTCGTATCCCCCTGTTTTCCGACCAACACGAATGACGATGATTCTTCCCTGCACCTGATTTTGCCATTTTCATACCTGGTTCTGCTCCAGTGAGCATGGTGGTTCATATGAAAAAAGCACAGCATCCACTGCGGGTCCTGGTGATCGAGGATCATCTGGACATCGCCGAAAATATCGGGGATTACCTGGCGGCACAGGGCCATATCGTCGATTTTGCCATGGATGGCATCAGCGGCATGCACCTGGCGCTGACCGGTGATTTCGACGTGATTGTCCTGGACCTGATGCTCCCGGGAATGGACGGCCTGACCCTCTGCCGACGGTATCGGGAGGCCTCCGACAAACAGACACCGATCCTGATGCTGACGGCGCGGGACACGCTAGATGACAAGCTGGTCGGGTTCCGGTCGGGAGCGGATGACTACCTGGTCAAGCCGTTTGCCCTGGAGGAGCTGTCGGTTCGTCTGACCGCCCTGGCCAGAAGGGGGCTGCAGCAGGCGAAATCCCGTCTGCAGGTCGAGGATCTGGAACTGGACCTGGGCACCATGACCGCGACCCGTGCGGGAAAACCGCTCGAACTGAACCGGGCCTGCCTGACCATTCTGCAGATGCTGATGAAGTCCTATCCCAACCTGGTCACGCGACAGGACCTTGAAACCGCCCTCTGGGGCGACGAGCCGCCGGGAAGCGATTCGCTGCGCAGTCACCTCTACACCCTGCGGACCCGGATCGACAAACCCTTTTCTGTTCCGCTGCTGCGGACTGTGCACGGCATCGGCTATCGACTGGCAGGTAAAGATGAAGATCCGGAATAATCTGAGGCTGCGGTTCGTCCTCACCTTCGCCCTCTTTACACTCCTGATGAGCGCCAGCTTCGGCGTGGTCGTTTTCCTGACCCAGCGCAAGCAGGCCAAGGTCTTTTTCCGGAACCGGATTGTCTCCGAACTGGACTATTTTGCAGCCCACTATCAGCAGAACCCGCAGACCCCCCTGCCCAGGGCTGAGGATATCCGGGCCTACCTGGGAACCGGAGAGATGACCCCGTTCATTCAGAAAGTGGTCGAAGGGTTTTCCGACGGGATTCATACCATGAACCTGGATCGCGTGGCTTTTTTCAAGCGGAAGGACGACCGCTTTGACGTGCCCCGCGGGATTCAGCATCACCACGACGTGTTCTTTGGGCTGAAAACACTGGCAGACGGGCAGAAGGTCTACATTTTCATCGATTTCAGCTACTGGCATCAGATGGAGAGCGAGATACAGGCCCACGCCTTCTGGACCTTTGTCGTCATTTCCCTGATCGCCGTGGTGCTGGGCCTGATCACCGGCAACTATGTGATTCAGCCCCTCAACCGCCTGGTGGGGGTGGTCAGCAAATCCGATCCGGAAAATATGCCGACGGGTTTCTCCCGCCTGTTCAAGGATGACGAGATCGGGGCCCTGGCAAAGGCGCTGGACGCGTCTCTCAACCGGGTAAAGCAGTTTATCCGCAGGGAGCACCAGTTTACGCGGGATGCCAGCCACGAGCTGCGAACGCCGGTGACCGTCATCAAAGGGGCCGTGGAACTGCTGAACATGGCCCCCGCCTGCGAAGACAACATGGTGGACAAGCTCGTCAAGCGCATCGAACGGTCCACCCGGGACATGGAAACAACCATCGAATCCCTGCTGTGGCTGGCCCGGGAGTCCAACAGCGGGGAGTCGGCCATACCGGCGGATCTGCTCCCCCTGGTGGAGAACGCCATGGCGCAGAACCGGCATCTGCTTGCCGGCAAACCGGTCGAGATGGAACTGCAGGTCAATGCCACACCGGTTGTATCGGCACCGGCCGGTGTGTTGACGATAGCCCTTTCCAACCTGATCCGTAATGCGTGCCAGTTCACTTCCCATGGCAGGATCACGGTTACCCTGGAACAGGACCGCGTAGAAGTGGTTGATACCGGTGTGGGGATTGCGGAGGACGCGCTTGCGGAAGTGACGAAGCCCGATGTTTCCTCACCGGCAGGCGGCGGGTTCGGCTTCGGCCTGGATATCGTGACCCGCCTCTGCACCCGGTTCGGCTGGAAGCTGCAGATTGAAAGCCACCCCGGCCGGGGAACCACAACCCGCCTCATATTCTCCCGGGACTGATCCCGTTTCGATTTTTCACATTTTTTTCACCGGCGTTTGATCCCCATTTCACACCTCCCTTGACTGACCAGCACTGCCAGGCTGAGAGCGACGTATGCATGACCCTGTCCAGGGGGCTTCGTACGGCAAAACCACCGCAACACCGCCACATTTTCCGTCTCTGACGATAATCTGGTGATAACCAAAATCCAGATCCATGATTCTCAAACTGAGACACTCCTGAAGCCGGAGTCCTGAACCGTACAGAAGACCCGCCATCAGCCCGGCGATCGCTTCCATCAGCAGTAGAATTCGAGTGACCTCCTCAACTGTGAAAACCACCGGCAGTCTTTTCGGCCTTCTGGACCATTCGATATTATCAATCCAGTCCAACATAACCTCTGTTTCACCGAGACTATCGGGATGCTGTTTATTGGGGAATAGAATGTATCTTCTTATCCAACAGGGGTAAGACTTTTCCGTCCGAATAGTGTGGTGTCTGCAATGAATAACTGCGTGAACATGGGCCAGCAGTTTTATCGGTTTCGAGTCACTTACCAGGGAGGAGTCAATGTCGTTAACTTAAGGGGCTCTTCTCAATTGTCAGAGTACCATAGGGGGGTCATTTCAAGAACCTTGGAAGCCATGGATGGCTTCCCGGAGCTCCAGGATGGATTTATGCGTTTCTTGAAATGACATCCCTATGGTGCGGAACAGTCTTAAGTTAACGACATTGAGGGAGGAGTTGGTATTGCAGTGAAATAAACATATGCTTACTTTTACATGATGCGGATTTGTTCCCAATCGCTTTCAAACTCCGGGAAATAGGGGAGATAGACTGAGGTGAAACAACAACAGCAGTGGTTTTAATACCTATCAGAATATTTTCCGGGTTGATCTCTTTTTTTCCTGATTGAATCCAGCTGTTTTTTTTTCTCGAATCGTAAAAAGTTGCTGACATGGTATCTATTCACCACTTTTTCAGCCAGGGGGCCGGGGCCTGTATGTCATTGAACGGATTGGGAGTGGTTAAACGTCGCCAGGATGGTGACGTCAACGACCGTCCTCGGAAGGCGGCCATGGATGGCTGTCGAGAATGAGTTCAATGACATACAGGTCCTGGTTTTTATGGCGAGACATATGCTGAATAGATACCTGACATGAGCAAATAAACAGAGGAAGCCGATAAGACTTGAACCCTGGCTCCATTAAACGATTTGAATCTGACAAAAAGCGATTCAGCTATATAGATCGCATGAGCCGGAAAAAGAGAGCTGATAAGCGATCTTTTTCCATACCTAACGGAATAAAAAGGCAAAAATATTCAACCCGTTATTTGATATTATTGCAATAATGTGCAATCTTTCTACAAAACGTATTTGATCGCTAATATAATGCTCGATTCCAAAAACTGACCTGTACAATTTACTGGACAAAACAAACAAGCTTCTTTATACTTGTACAATAAACAAGTCAATTATGGAGGTTCAAATGAGAGTAGTAAATTTTAGTGAAGCAAGAAACAACCTGAAATCAATTCTAGATCAAGTGACTGATGATGCTGATTACACTGTAATCACCCGTCGTGACGCCGAAGACGCTGTAGTAATGTCTCTCGATTCTTTTAACAGTATATTGGAGACGTTTCATCTTTTAAAATCTCCCTCAAACGCTAAACATCTCGCAAAGTCTATTGCTCAATACAAAAAAGGCAAGGCAACTGAGAGAGAAACGATAAATGATTAAGAAACTAGCTTGGACTGATGAAGCATGGAAGGACTACGTTTATTGGCAAACCCAGGACAAAAAATCACTCAAGCGGATTAACAAGCTTTTGGACGATATCAGACGGAACGATCCATTTAAGGGTATTGGAAAACCTGAAGCCCTGAAAGAGAATCTCAGTGGCTTTTGGTCCCGAAGAATTGATGATACCAATCGATTGGTCTATGCGGTTGATGATGTGTACATCACTGTTATTTCTTGTAGATATTACTACTAAAATCGAATAAATGGCTGAAGACCGACCATACCCGCC
>JAHJRI010000122.1 GCA_018830885.1 bacterium
CAGGCGCGGTGACCCATACGGCGTCATCCACCATAGACGTACTGACGGGCAAGACCCTGACCTATTCCAACGGGGCGGCGGTTGATATTGGCGCCTTTACGCTGGATCTGCCGGGGGCGGGTACCATCGCCAATACCGGAGCAATTACGTTGAACCATGGCTCTGCGGTTCTGAAAATTGTCGGTGCGGCGACCATCTCGGGGCCTGTGGCGCTGGCACTTGGAATGCTTGATGTAAACGAAGACACAACCATATCCGGTGCGCTCACCCACACAGCCAGTTCGACCATCGACGTTCTGACAGGCAAGACACTATCGTACAGCGGGGGCGCCTTCAACGTGGGCGCCTTTACCCTGACGCTGTCCGGAGCGGGTACCATCAGCAACGCCGGTAATGCCATCACCATGAACGACAATGTCGCCACCCTGACCATGACGGGCAGCGGTGGAACGACCAGCGCGGTGACGGTTTCCGCGGCCCAGACCACCGGCCGCTTCAATGTCAATGCGGATTATGCAATCACTACCCTGACCACCACGGCCAATGCCTATCTCCAGTCCTCAGGCAGCAATACCCTGACGGTGGGTACCCTGAACACCGGCGGCGGCGACAACCTGACCCTGGACAGCAAGATTTCGGTAGCAGCGGGAACCATCAACGGGAATATCATTCTCAATGGGGGAACCTTTGCCAGCACCGCCAGCCTGACGGTCGCCGGAGCGATCACCCATACGGCCAGTTCATCCTTGGACGTAGCCACCAGTACGACCCTGACCTATACGGGAGCCGCGGTCAACATCGGCGCCTTTACCCTGACCATGCCGGGAGCGGGCACCCTGGCCAATACCAACGCGCTGACCCTTCCGACGGGCTCAACCCTGCTGATAACCGGGGCAGCGACCATCTCGGGCCCGGTGATCCTGAACGACGGGATCCTGGACGTCAACGAAAGTTCCACCATCTCAGGTGCGCTGACCCACACGGCGGCATCGACTATCGATATTCAGACCGGCAAGACACTGACCTATACGGGTGCGGCCATCGCCATCGGGGCCTTTACCCTGGACATGCCAGGCGCGGGAATCCTGGCTAACACCAACGCCCTGTCCATCGATACGAATTCCACCCTCCAGATCACGGGATCGTCTTCGGTGATCAGCGGCCCGGTGATTCTCAACGACGGTATCCTGGATATCGATGCCAGCACGACCATCTCGGGTGCAATGACGCACACGGCCAGTTCCACGATCAACGTGGCCGCCGGGATCACCCTGACCTATACGGGAGCGCCAGTCAGTATCGGCGCTTTTACCCTGGATCTCCAGGGCGGCGGCACGGGCACCATCGCCAACACCAACGCTTTCAGCCTGGGGGCCGGCTCCACCCTGCAGGTGGCAGGCGCCTATACCATCAGCGGCCCGGTAGCCCTGGCCGGGGGAACGCTTGATATCGATGCCGCAACCACGATTTCGGGAGCGATCACCCATACGGCCAACTCGGTGGTCAACGTGGCCTCGGGTGTTACCTTGAGCTATACGGGTGCAGCCGTGACCATGGGCGCCTTTTCCATCTCCCTGCAGGGAGGCGGCACGGGCACCATCGCCAATACCAACGTTATTACCGTCAGTTCCGGAGCGACCCTGCAGACGACCGGCGGCGCCTATACCATCAGCGGTCCGGTGGCCCTGGCGGGGGGAACGCTTGATATCGATGTGGCTACCACGATATCGGGCGCGATCACCCATACGACCAGCTCGGTGGTCAATGTGGCCTCGGGCATCACCCTGACCTATACGGGCGCAGCAGTTAATATCGGCGCCTTTACCCTTTCCCTGCAGGGAGGGGGTGTGGGAACCATTGCCAACACCAATGCTTTCACCGTGGGTACGGGCGCGACCCTGCAGACGACAGGCGCCTATACCATCAGCGGTCCGATTATTCTCAATGACGGGACCCTGGACATCGATGCTGCGACCACGGTCTCGGGTGCCATTACCCATACGGCCAGTTCCACCATCGATGTCAACACCGGCATCACCCTGACCTATACAGGTGCCGCCATCAGTGTGGGAGCCTTTACCCTGGACCTGCCGGGAGCGGGCACGTTTGCCAATACCAATGCCGTTAACCTGAATGTCGGATCGTCAGAACTGCAGATAGACGGAGCAGGAACTGTATCGGGTCCGGTCATCCTTAACGGTGGACTGTTGGATGTGAACGAGACGAGCACCATTTCCGGGGCTATTACCCATACGGCGAGTTCAACCATTGATGTTTTGTCGGGCAAGACCCTGACCTATTCGGGAGCAGCTGTTGCCGTAGGAGCATTTACAATGACCCTGCCGGGAGCCGGGAACGTCTCCAACGTGGGAAGTGCGCTGACGATCAATAATGCCATATCAACAATCACCATCAGCGGCAGTGGCGGAACTATCGCAGCCGTGACCGGATCTACGGCACAGACGTCTGGACGCATTAATGTCAATGCCAACCATACCATTACCACCCTGACCGTCAATACGGATGTCAAGGTTCAGTCGTCGGGCAGCAATACCCTGACGGTTGGAACGTTGAATTCCACAGGTGGCAGTAACCTGACGCTGTACAGTAAAATCCTGGTCGCTGCAGGTACCGTCAACGGCAATATTATTCTAGCAGGTGGAACCTTTGGCAGCAGTGCGAACCTGACTGTTGCGGGTACGATTACCCACATCGCCAGTTCTTCCCTCGATGTGGCCACTGGGACAACCTTGACCTATGCCAACGCAGCCAGTATTGACCTGGGGGCCTATATTTTGACATTGCCCGGCCAGGGAACCATTGCCAACACCGGTGCCATCAACCTGAATAATGGCTCTTCGGTTTTGCAGGTCGACGGGAGTGGTGCGATCATCAGCGGTCCGGTGATTCTCGCCGGCGGAACCCTGCTGCTGAACCAGTCCGCCACGGTCAGCGGCGCCATGACCCATACGGCCAGCTCGATCATCAACGTGGCGGGCACCCGGACATTGACATACAGCGGTGCGGCCATCAATATCGGGGCCTTTACCCTGGACCTGGACGGAGACGGGACCATTGCCAACACCAATGCTATCAACCTGAACAGTGGGTCTGCAGTGCTGAAGATTGACGGGGCGGCCACGATTTCGGGTCCGGTGATCCTGGCCCTGGGAACCCTGGATGTCAATGACAACACCTCTATCTCCGGGGCCATGACCCATACGGCCAGTTCCACCATCGATGTGGCCAGCGGCAAAACCCTGACCTACAGTGGTGGCGCTCTCAACGTGGGCGCCTTCGCGCTGACCATCCCGGGAGCGGGCATTATCAGCAATACGGGCAATGCCATCACCCTCAACGACAATGCCGCCACCCTGACGATCACGGGCAGCGGGGGAACAACCAGTGCCGTGACGGTGTCCATAGCCCAGACCACGGGCCGGATCAATGTCAACGCAAACTATACAGTCACCACCCTGACCACAACGGCGAATGCCTATGTGCAGTCGTCGGGCAGCAATACCCTGACTGTCAGCAACCTGAATACGAGCGGTGGTAACAACCTGACCCTCGACAGCAAGATCCTGGTGGCAGGGGGCACCGTCAACGGCAATATTATCCTCAACGGTGGGACCTTTGCCAGCAGTGCCAGCCTGACGGTGGCCGGCAATATAACACACACGGCCAGTTCCACCCTGGATGTGGCCACCAGCACGACCCTGACCTATTCCGGACTGGCTGTGGATATCGGGGCCTTTACCCTGACCATGCCCGGTGCCGGTACCCTGGCCAACACCAATGCGCTCAACCTGAACAACGCCTCTGCAATTCTTAAAGTGGACGGTGCTGCCACCATCAGTGGCCCTGTGATCCTGGCCCTGGGCACCCTGGATGTGAACGAGAACACCACCATCTCGGGAGCGGTGACCCATACGGCCAATTCAACCGTCGATGTCCTGACCGGCAAGACCCTCACCTATTCCAACGCTGCCGCCATCAATGTCGGAGCCTTTACGCTGACGGTACCCGGAGCCGGAACCATCGCTAATACGGGAACAATTAACCTGAACAACGGGGCCGCCATACTGCAGATCAACGGGGCCGCCACCATTTCCGGACCCATCGCGCTGGCCCTGGGCACCCTGGATGTGAACGAAAACACCACGGTCTCCGGCGCCATCACCCATACGGCCAGTTCCAGCATCGATATCCTGACCGGCAAAACCCTGACCTACTCGGGTGCTGCCGTGGCTATCGGGGCCTTCACCCTGACGATGCCGGGAGCGGGGACCCTGGCCAACACCAACGCGATCTCCATTGATACAGGATCAACCTTGAACATCACCGGGGCCTCTACCATCTCAGGTCCGGTGACCCTGAACGACGGGACCCTGGATCTTGATGCCAACACGACCATCTCCGGCGCCCTGACCCACACGGCGAGCTCCACGATCAATATCGCCAATGGTATTACCCTGACCTATACGGGTGCAGCCGTGAGTATCGGGGCCTTTACCCTGGATCTGCAGGGTGCCGGCACCGCCACCATTGCCAGTACGAACGCCTTCAGCCTGGGTGCGGGTTCAACCCTGCAGGTGGCCGCCGCCTATACCATCAGCGGTCCCATCGCCCTGGCGGGGGGAACCCTGGATATCAATGTGGCGACCACGGTCTCGGGTAATATCACCCACACCGCCAGTTCCGTCATCGATGTGGCAGCCGGGATCACCCTGTCCTATACAGGAGCGGCAGTTGATGTGGGCGCGTTCACCCTTTCCCTCCAGGGGGGTGGTGTCGGTACCATTGCCAATACGAATGCCTTTACCCTGGGTACGGGAGCAACCCTGCAGACGACCGGAGCCTATACGATCAGTGGCCCCATCGCCCTGGCGGGGGGAACCCTGGATATCAATGCGGCGACCACGGTCTCCGGAAATATGACCCACACCGCCAGTTCCGTCATCGATGTGGCCTCTGGGATTACCCTGACCTATTCCGGGGCGGCAGTTGATGTGGGTGCGTTTACGCTTGCCCTGCAGGGTGGCGGGGTTGGTACCATCGCCAATACGAACGCCATTACCCTGGGAACCGGTGCGACGTTGCAGACAGCGGGGGCCTATACCATTGCCGGTCCCATTATTCTCAATGACGGGACCCTGGATATCAATGCGGCGACCACGGTCTCAGGAACCATCACCCATACGGCCAGTTCCAGCATTGACGTGAACACCGGTATTACCCTGACCTATACGGGTGCCGCCATCAGTATCGGGGCCTTTACCCTGGACCTGCCGGGTGCAGGTACCATTGCCAATACGAATACCATTAGCCTGGGGACCGGTTCGACCCTGCTGACAACCGGTACGGCAACGATTTCAGGCCCGGTGGTTCTGAACGACGGCACCCTGGATATCAACGAAAACACGACCATCTCAGGAGCGGTGACCCACACGGCCGCCTCCACGGTGGATGTCCTGACGGGCAAGACCCTGACTTACAGCAATGCGGCAGCTATTGATCTGGGGGCCTTTACCCTGGATCTCCCCGGGGCGGGGACCATTGCCAATACCGGGGCCATCAATCTCAACCACGCCTCCGCGGTCCTGAAGATCGACGGGGCGGCCACCGTTTCGGGTCCGGTGATCCTGGCCCTGGGGAAACTGGATATCAACGAAAATTCAACCATCTCAGGCGCCGTGACCCATACCGCCAGTTCCACGCTTGATATCGCATCCGGCAAGATTCTCACCTATTCCAATGCCGTTGCCGTTTCCCTTGGCGCATTTACGCTGACGATGTCAGGTACGGGATCTCTGGCCAATACGGGGGCCATCAACCTGGACAACGCCTCTTCAGAGCTGCAGATCGATGGGTCCGGTACCACGATCACAGGCCCGGTAACACTGGCAAACGGCATTCTCGACGTCAACCAGGATGCCACCATCTCAGGACTGGTGACCATGACGGCAAATGTTGAAATGGCCATCGCATCCTCCAAGACCCTGACCTATTCGAATTCCACCGCTATTTCCATCGGTGGGGGCCTGACGCTCATGTTTTCTGAAGCCGGAAGCTTTGCCGGGGATATACAACTCAACGGGGGTACGCTGGATGTGAATGAAAGTATGACACTGACCAGTGCCTGCACACTTACCCATACACTCGCTTCAACTATAGATATCGCAACTGGAAAAACACTGACGTATCAAGGTACAGCACTGAATGTGGGGGCCCTGGACCTGACCATGACGACCGCAGCAAGCAGCTCTTTTGCCACGAATTCCCCGGTAACATTGAATAATGCTGACAGCCGTCTGGTCATGACTGGTTCCGGAACACTCAGTAAGGTCACTGTCAGCGCAGCCTCAAACGCGGCCCGGGGGATCGTTGTAAACGGAGGAACCTACATCATCACCGATCTGACAGCCAGTGCCAGCCTCCGGATTAATGTTGCCAGCGGTACATTGACAATTGGCAATAATTTTACGGTAAACGCGGCGTCGACCCTGACAGTGACCGGAGCAGGCACATTGACTTTTCATGATATCATCCTCTCTGCCAGCCTCGATATTGACGGAACGATTCTGCTGGCCGATGATGCAACATTGATCGTCCTGGCCAACGCAACCTTTGGTCCCGGCGGTAACCTGACCTTCAAGGACGGCTTGAACGTCGCCGACGGCGTAGCTTTTATTATTGAAGATGCCGATGGCACCTATACACTGACCTTTCAGGGCGGTATCACTATTGCTGGTACAGGAACCGTGACGCTGCAGGGGGATGAAAGCCTGGTGCTGGAATATCCCTCACCGGACTCCACTACCCTGGCAAAATTTACTGACGCCAGTACCGGAACGATGACACCAACCTATGTGCAGCCGATTACCGGATTTCAGGTAGCGTCCGTTGGCGATCAACAGATCAATCTGTCCTGGACAAATCCGGGGGGTGCGTCGGTCCTGATTCGTCGTTCCACAACCGGTTATCCCACATCCATTTTGAGCGGGACACAGGTTTCAGATGCGACAGGGACCTCTTATTCCGATACGGGTCTGACCAATAATGTGACCTATTATTACACGGCATTCACCCATACTACCGCCAATAACCACACCAGCGGCAGCAATGCGGATGGCACGCCGGTCGCCAGCATACCGACCTACAACAATGATGTCACCAGCTTCACCGCAGCGGTAGGTGACGGACAGGTATCCCTGAGCTGGGGAGCTGCAACGGGCTGGGCTGGTGTGAAAATCATGAGAAAGACAACCGGTTATCCTGCTTCTGAAAGTGATGGAACAGAAGTATACAACGGCAGTGGCACATCGACCATAGACAGGGGGTTGACCAACGGTTCGGGGTATAAGGGACTGACCAACGGAACGGTCTACTATTATCGTGCATTCGCATATGACTCAGGAACGAATTATGCGCCTGGAGTTAATGCCATCGCGGCAGCAGCCTCTCTTTCAACAGGACTGGCGGCCTATTATCCCATCAGCGGAAACGCCTCTGACGGAAGCGGACAGGGGTACCATGGAGAGGTATACAATGCAACCGCCACCACGGATCGAAAAGGCACTGCAGATCAGGCGTATCTGTTTAATTCGGGTGATGGTGACAACGACTATATTGAAATCGATAACGCGGTGACGGAGAATTTCACGATTGCGTTCTGGTTTAGTTCAACACAGTCCGCCGGTGCGGCAACCAACTGGTACGACGGTCGGGGGCTGGTCGATGCAAAAACAGGGTCGGGACAGAATGATTTTGGTGTTGCCCTGGGTGCGGGAAAGGTCATGTTCGGAACCGGGAATCCAGATACGACCATCGTCAGTCCGTCTTCATATAATAACGGCGAATGGTATCATGTGACGGCCGTCCGGACAAAGGCTACCGGAAGCCTGAAACTCTACATCCAGGCTTCCCAGGTTGCCAGCGGAACAGGCTCGACCAATACCCTCAACGCACCGACTCAGATGCGCATCGCCGGCTCACCACAATACAATACCGTATTTTTCGATGGTAAAATGGATGATGTGCGGATTTACAATCGGGTACTCAACCTCACGGAAATTCAGAAGCTCTATTTTTCAGGTGCTGCAATCAGCGAAAGTCGGATATCGAGCAGTGACACTGACACTTCCAGTCATACCTGCCTTCTGGTGAATGTCGCTACCGGCAGCAACAACATCAGGTGCTGGGGAGATGCCCGTGCAACCGGGATTCTGGGTGACGGCAGTTCGACGAACGCGACATCAACACCGGTTCAAGTCAACGGCATCACAACCGCTGTCCAGGTAAGTGCCGGACTGAATCACAACTGTGCCGTACTCAGTGACAAAACCATCAGCTGCTGGGGTGAAGGCGCCAATGGCAAGCTTGGCAATGGCAGCACGTCAAACCAGTCAACCCCTGTGGCGGTCAGCAGCATTATCGATGCAGCACAGGTCTCGGCGGGTGGTGAGCATTCATGTGCTGTTCTTGACAACGGATTCAGTGGAACAGTCAAATGCTGGGGATCTGCCACCAGCGGGCAACTGGGGAACGGGAGTTCCACCGGGACCTATTCAACGCCTCAACTGGTGACTGGAATTTCATCTGCCGTGCAGGTCGACACAGGCAACGATTTTTCCTGTGCCCTGCTGTCGGATCGAACCGTCCAATGCTGGGGGAATGGAGACAACGGGAAACTTGGGAACGGGGCCATTCTCACTCAGAACACCCCGGTGCCGGTATCCCTCGTTTCTGGCGCAGTGCAATTGAGCGTCGGTTACAATCATGCCTGCGCCTTGATATATGATGGGACAATCAAATGCTGGGGTAAAGGGGATGGCACCGATGCCCGGATGGGTGATGGTTTTTCAAATGCAACGAACTCAACCCCGACAACGGTCAGTGGTATCAGTAATGCTGTGCAGGTCTCCTCCGGAAAGGCTCATACCTGTGCATTGCTGAGTGACGCTACCATGAAATGCTGGGGTTACAACAGCAATGGTCAACTGGGCGACGGCGGAACGACGACCCAGGATTCTCCGGTCGTGGTCAGCGGCGTTAGTTCAGTGACGAGTGTCAGTGTTGGCGGCAATACATCCTGTGCCGTATACAACGATGGTACTGCGAAATGCTGGGGTGAAGGAAGCACCGGGGAGCTTGGAAACGGGACAACGTCGGATAACAGCACCCCACAGTCGGTTTCGGGGCTGAGCAACAGCGCAAAGCAGTAGAAAGGTGTCTATTCAATCCTCTTATCTGAGGGGAAAGGACGCCAGAGGCCGGTATGGCTCGGGTCCGGGTTGGCGGCAAAGGGATCTCTAAAACGAATACTGGAGAATGACATGACTGAATCAAGGATCCTGCCCGGAGCGGAACCGTTCTTCTTTGAAGGTGGCGAAACCGGGTGCCTGGTTTGCCACGGGTTTACCGGAAGTCCGCAGAGTATGCGCTTTCTTGGTGAATATCTGGCCCGTGAAGGCGGATTGACGGTGGCAGGACCCCGGCTACAGGGGCATGGTACATCGGTGGCGGATATGGCGGCATCGACCGCCGAAGCGTGGATCAGGAGCGTGGAAGCCGGTCTGGAGAGGCTCAAGGCACGCTGCATGCGGATATTTATCACCGGTCTTTCCATGGGGGGGACACTGACGCTGTATACGGCAGCCATGCATCCGGAGGTGATCTGCGGGGCCATCCCCATCAACGGTGCGGTGATTTCCAACAACCCCGATCTGGCAGCCCTGGCGTTCGGTGCCGACGTCCCTGCCACGATACCGGGTCTTGGCGGTGACATCAAACAGCCGGGGGTTTCGGAACTGGCGTACAGCGAGGTTCCGGTGCCGTCTATCCGGCAGCTTTTCGCCCTGAAGAGTGTCACCCGGGAACTGTTGTCCAGGGTTGTCTGCCCGGTGCTGGTGATTCAATCCCTGGAAGATCACGTGGTGGAACCCCGGAATGCTCAATTCATCATGGATCATATTGGCAGCCAGGAAAAAACACTGCTCTGGCTGGATGAATCCTATCATGTTGCCACACTGGATAACGACAGGGAACGGATCGCCCGCGAAATCCTGAAATTTATCATAGCGAAATCCGCAGCACCAAAACACCCTTGACGTTAAATACACGTTAACCTGATACAGACACCAGATACCCGTTTCTCATTGATTTAGACGGTTCGGGAAGGATGACGCCCCGGACAATGAAGCTTTTCATTTTTAACAGGAGAACACGATGACGCTTATGGTTGAACCGATTACGGCATCACCGACGAAAGCCGAGCTTGACCTGAGGGTTGACAACATCCGAGGGATGATGGCCAGGGAAGAACTGGACTTTTATGTCGCCGCGCATACGGATAACGTCTACTATCTCACCAATTTTGCCTATATTCCCTTTGAGCGACCCTTTTTCCTGATTGTGCCGGCTGCGGGAAACCCGATGCTGGTCGTGCCGCTGCTGGAAGTCAGCCATGCAGAACAGCGCATTCTGATCGATGTGGCTTATCACCCCTACTACGAATATCCGGCCCCGTCGGGCCGGACCTACGTTGACACGTTGAACAGACTGATCCGGGGGGATCAGACGGTCGGCATTGAATCATCCCTCTCCATCGCCCATCAGAAGATCGTTCCGGGAAAAGTGGTGGTCACGGATCTGGTCGATGAGGCCCGGCTGGTGAAGACCGACTATGAAGTCGGCAGAATTGCCTACGCCTGCAAAGTGGTTGAAGTGGGGTTGAAAAAGGTGCTGGAACTCTCAAAACCGGGTACGCAACTCGCCACCCTTTACAGCGAAGCATCCAGGGAGATGATGGTGAAGACCGTGTTCGAAATGCCGGATGTCAATCTACTGGTTACCAAGTTCCTGGCCGCTGTCTGGTCAAAGGCCATCTCTGCCCAACCCCATTCCGTACCCGGACTGTTCGACCCCCTGGAGACGGGTGGACCGAATGTATCGATCATCTCGGCCCAGGCAAACGGCTATTCGGCTGAACTGGAAAGAACCTTTTTCATCGGGGATGTCCCCGACGATGCGCGCAAACTCTTCGACCTGTCCATGGCAGCCCGGCAGAAGGCTTATGAACTGGTCAGACCCGGTGTCAGCGGGGAGGAAGTGGACCGGCAGGTGCTGCAGGTGATCCAGGACGCCGGGTATGGGGACCAGATTCTGCATCGAACCGGTCACGGCTTCGGTATCACGGGTCATGAACCACCCTGGATTGCCCTCGGCAGCGAGCACGTGCTGGAAAAAAACATGGTCATCAGTATCGAGCCTGGCATCTATGTAAACGGGGTGGGGGGATTCCGTCATTCCGATACGGTTCTGGTCACGGATGACGGTTGTATCTCCCTGACCCGGTATGCAGACACACTGGAGGAACTGATCCTGCCGGTCGCTTGAACCCGTCTGGAGGAACGGTAAAAAATCAGGGTGATAGGTATGATCCTGGTTGCTGTTTGCCGGGTCAGGGCCCGGTTCGACAGATGGGCACCTGTCTGCGGTGTCGGCCGAAAACCGGGGACTATGAAGATCATGTTCCCGGTTTCAATATGGCAAGCCCTGTGTGACGGGATCAGATACGGGAGGGTTTCAGTTTTCAACACCAAAAAAGATATCCAGCAGGTAGTTCAGCTTTTTCTGGAGAACCTTGTAGGAGTAATGACGTCGTGCGATCTCAAAGTTATGATTGACCATCTTTTCCCGGTGCGCTGATGATGCCAGGATCTCCTTGACCTGGTTCACGTTTTTACTGGTCAGAAATCCGTCCATGACGACCAGATCAAACCCCTGCGGTTCGATATCCTTGACGAATATGGCATAGCGATTGATCAGCATCGGTTTTCTGAAAAAGATCGCCTCCAGGAAGGCATTGCCGAATCCCTCGTACAGGCTGGGATAGGTGATGAAATCGGCATGGGGATAGAGGTCCAGCAGAAAACAGTCCCCGAGCTGCTGTGCCTGTTTTTCCGTCCCCGTGTGCCAGTGATCGTTCATATAGGTGTTCACAAACAGCAGGTCCACCCCCTGGCTCCTGGCATTTTCCTTCAGCCATTCAGCATATTCGAACCCTTCATCGCCGGCTTCATGGGAAATGACCAGTTTGCAGCGGGGATCTTTCAACTCCTTCACCAGCTCGATCGCATGTTCAATGCCCTTTCTCTGCACAATACGGGTTGGCTGCAGGATCATGATATCGTCCGGTCCCAGGCCGATGTTCTGACGGAGATGCACCGTCTTTTCCCCGTTGATGACCGGTGGATTTTCAAAATCCAGGACGTTGGGAATAATCACGGATGAAATCCCTGTTCGCAGGGCCAGTTCTTCCTGGGCGGCTGAATTGATAACCACATGTTCAATATTGTGCAGGTTGGGGGGAAAGGCCATGCGCAGATAGTCACCGACCGCACCGATTGAAAAGCGTGTCCTCTCCCAGTAAAAATCGTGATGATGGGCGATAGTGGGAATGCGTGTTTCTGCGATAATCTCCGTGAGCGCCACCCCCAGCGGAATGTGCATGGGGATGGTCAGGACGTTCTGGGCAATCAGCAGGTCGATCCCGAACCGATCGATGAACTCGTTCAGACGTTGTTTGATCCGTGATTTGATGGTATGGATCATGTCGGTCACGGCGGGGGCCCGGCTTTTTTTCCCCCAGACGTTATCACTGATCCAGACATTCTGCTCATGCTTGAAATGCGCTTCGGGAACCAGGAGGCTTTTTTGAGGACTTCTGTCGAGTTCTCCCCCAAACCAGAAGCAGGTATGTCCGTTTTTCTTCAACACTTCCGCCCATTTGCCGGCTTCCAGGGTTACACCGTCCGTACCTGAAAACCGGGTTGAAACAAATCCGATATTTTTTCCCATGGTGGGTATCTCCAATTGTAACCCTGACCGGATCGGTTCGAGGGTCCGACGACTACTGCGTTATGTGATCTTTCGTTAATTTGCAACCCTTTTGTATCCATGACATATGCCAGATAAAGCCCCTTCCCCCGATCCCGGGCGATAGCGTGCCAGAATCCGACGGTGTCAATGAACACCGGATTCGCACCGACCTGAACATCAGGTTCTGGAAAAACAGTGGTTATTTTATCACATCTGTTTATGTTGTCAAAACAGGATCCAAAAATATCCCACGGGTCCGGACCGCAGCTCCCCTGCCCGTCTCTGCTGTTACAGACATTTCCCCCTGGGTGGGGCCGGCACCGGCGCTGCCCGCCAGCGCCCCCCTGGTAAACAGGCAACCCGGGAACAGGGGGATCCCGAAAAATGACCGGCACCGGCCAGCCATCGGCGAAAATAGTGCAGCGATCTTTTCAATTTCCCCGGACCGTGATACAACCGAACCAGGAAGTATGTCAACATTCACCCCGTTATAGGGAGTCGAACGATGAAACCCTCCGTTTTTTTCTGTGCGATCCAGACATTGATTCTGGCCAGTCTGCTGACCATCGCCATACCGGTGTTCACCACCGGCAATGACTGGGCGGAAGCGCGCCGGCGGATGGTGGAGAGGGACCTGGAGGCACGGGACATTGTGGATCAGACCGTTTTGAAAGCAATGGCCCAGGTTCCCCGGCACCAATTTGTTCCGGCCATGTCCAGGGGCCATGCGTACGGGGATCGTCCCCTGTCCATCGGTTTTGGACAGACCATCAGCCAGCCCTATATTGTTGCCCTGATGACCCAGTTGCTGTCCATTCGACCGGGGATGCGCGTTCTGGAAATCGGCACCGGATCCGGGTACCAGGCGGCAGTGTTGCACGCCCTGGAGGCCGATGTTTTCTCCATTGAAATCATTGCGCCGCTGGGGAAACGGACACAGGCCCTGTTCCAGAAAATCGGGCTGCCCATCCGGATCAAGATTGCAGACGGTTATTTCGGGTGGGCGGAATACGCCCCTTTTGATCGGATTATCATTACAGCCGCTGCGAACCACATCCCACGCCCCCTGCTGGACCAGCTCAAACCGGGGGGGCAGTTGATCCTGCCGCTGGGCAGTACCCGCTTTCATCAGACCCTGACGCTGGTGACCATCGATGACCGGGGCAGGACCGATGTCTCCTATCACGGTGGCGTCCGGTTCGTTCCCATGACCGGCAGGATGTTACAGGACTAGCCGTCCTGACGCTCCGGGGGAAACGCTGCCCCCGCTGCCCTGAACGCCAGTCCGTACATCAGTGCGGAAAGCAGCAGCACCGCCCTGAAGCCAATATAGTGGGCAACCAGCATTGAGCCACAGGCCGCAATGACGGATGCGAAGCCGTTCAGACTCCAGGCCAGGTCAATCTGCCGGTGCAGCTGTTGTTGGGACAGCATCCGGATCCCCCGGGGAAAGGGAATCCCCATCAGAAAACCGGGAATGCCGATACAGATTGCGGCCATCAGCAATCGAACCGGCATTGTGCTGCCTGCGAATGGCGTCAGAACCCGCTCCAGGAGGAATGCATAGAGAATAATCACACCGATCAAGACGCCAAGGCCCTGCTTTCTGACCCGTTCGGGAACCCGTGCCCCGGTACCGGCACCCAGACCGGAAGAGATCAGGAGTACCGCCAGAACAGCTGCCAGGGAATAGACCGGCTCACCCAGAAAAACGATCATGTTTTCGATGAGCACAATCTCGACAGCCATGAAGCCGAGACCAATCCAGAAGAAGTAGGACATGCCCCTGAACTGCCGGGGGTGTCTTGGGGACGTTATCAGCAGGGGCAGGACAATCAGGATTCCTGCCAGCAGCAGCACCCCGGCAAACAGGAGGGGAAGCAGCAGGCCCGCTTCCAGAAGTGCCTCCCATTTGTGATCGAAAAGGGCGAGGGTCTCCAGCAGACGGGCCGGTTTCAGAAAATGGTAGAAAAACGGCCTGTTGTCCGGGACCGGGCGGATATCAAACACCTGCCGCTCGAAAAAGGGGGTTGGGTCATCCTGCAGGAGTTCCCTTGCGGCGAGGGCATATACCGGTTGTTCAAACCGGTTGGTCTGATTGGCTTCCGCCATTGGCATCCCGGGGTAATACACCGGTGTGTAACCCAGTTCGGCGCAGACCGCCCGCAACATCTTCTTCTGCCCGGTATCCCATTCGGCCTGGGAAACCAGCATCATGATGGTCGAAACGGTGCGGAAAATTCCCAGGTGTTTTTCCGGACGCCATCCCAGGCGCTTCATCGCTTCGATCAGGGTTGCCATGGTTCGAAGCTCCGCCCGCGGGGGCGGCAGCAGGTAGCGGTGGATGCTCAGCCATCCTCCCGATTCCAGGTGGATCAGCAGCGACGTCATTCCTTCAATGGTTTCCAGGGGACTGGTCCTCAGTGAGATCATGCCGCTGGTTGCGGTGGGCAGGGCGCCTTCCAGTGACAGGATGATCCGGTCGAACAAGCGAGGCGGGCGGGCGAGCAAAGCCCTGGCTTTGACGGCATGTACCGTGACCCCGGGCAGAGACAGATGTTGGTTCAGCCAGTCACCCAGGATCCTGTTGTCTGTCTGCGCGTCGATGTGGACCTTTCCGGAAACTGTTGCCAGGATGTCCTGCCCTCCCAGTACATTCATGACCAGGATTGTGCGGGGTTCCGGCGGCAGATCCAGAACGACGCGGATTGGCAGGTGTCGCAGGAAGGATGTCTCGGTGTCCTCCGGTGTGGAAAACGCGGTGACCCGGTCACCATCGATCGTCAATCCGGTCTGGAAGGGCAGTAGTCCCCTGTAGTCCAGGCTCAGCCCCGGGGCAAAACGGGCCATGGGGCTTGCGAACCAGTCCACACGGGAGACGGCATTCCATTGGGTCTGCATGGTCCGACTTCCCGGGTATTGAAGCGCCTGGGGCAGCGTTTTATAGGGGTTCATCCGCAGCTGCGGGAATAACCCCCACGTCCAGGCCAATCCCAGGACGGAGCCGGCAGCGACAACCAGGGCCACGTGGATTCTGGCCGTTGCAAACATGAGTGCTGCCCCCGTCGCCATCGTTGACATGACCGCGATCCACTGCAACTCCGAAAAGCGGGGAGCGATCCCGAAAAAAGCGATGCATCCGAGGGCCGCTCCCAGCAGATCCAGGCTGTATATCCGGAATGAGTCTTCGGGAAACTGGCGTAGAATCAGGTTGATACACAGGCCGCAGAAAAAAAAAGGCAGTGCCAGCATCAGAAACATCAGGACCAGGTAACCCCATTGGAGGGGCTGTATGGCAGCCATTGCCGGATCAAAGGGCAGTCGGGTGGCGGCGAAAACCAGGGGCACCGGGCAGCCTGCAAACAGAAGGACCGGGAAAAAAGGCTGCTTCAACGCGGGAAATAGGAGGCGCCAGGACCCGGCCGCACCATATCCCATCAGCGCACCGCTGACGATCAGAAAGGCGAAATGGTACCAGAGGACGATGGAGAGCATGCGGGTCAGGCTGACTTCGAACATGAGGGCGCAGAAAGAGACCATGAATACGCCCAGCAGGGTTCTGGCAGTCGCTTTTTCACGTGTGGGAACGGTCATCGGTTGTGGCGGTCTGTCAGCGCGTTTCCGGAAATCGGGTGACCGGTTGGCTTATTCACGGACGTCACCGGCAGTACCATTTTCCGGGTAATCGAATTTTCTGCGATATTCAGGAATGTCAATCATGGGTGGTCGTTCCGTTTCATCAAACTCGAAAATATCCAGCTGGTACTCGTTGTTGAGCTGATTGTACTGGATCATCTCCTTGAACAGCGCCGTTTTTGCATCAATCATCCCGTATTTCGTGACCCGGTTGATAAACCGATGCAGGATGGCAAAGGCCATTTTTCCCAGGGCCTTGGTACTCTGGTTCCGATGAACCCGCCGGTCGAGGTCGACCTGGGCGATGACGTCCAGTCCCCAGCCGGTGAAAATATCCAGGAGCATGCTGGTCTCGATGCCATACCCGATCGGGAAAGACAATTTCTCAAAGATTTCGCGGTATCCGGCATATTCACCGGAGAGGGGCTGCATAATCTGGGTCAGTTCCGGGAAAAACAGGGAAAAGAGCGGTCGTATCAGCAGTTCGGTCACCCGCCCGCCGCCCGTGGGACGGAGCGCTTTTCCTTCCGAGAGCGGCCGGTCATAAAAGGCTTTGCAAAACTTGATCCGTTCATACAGGAGCAACGGGCCAAGCAGCGCATAGGCAAACCGGTGATGGATATTTTTAATGTCTGTATCCAGGTAGATAATGATATCACCCTCCGTGATGTAGAGCGCTTTCCACAGGTTTTCCCCTTTTCCCCTGAACCGCTTCAATCCAGGCAGAATCTGGTCTGAATAGTAAACCCGGGCGCCGTAATATTTGGCGACTTCCACGGTTTTATCCTCGGAGCCCGAATCAATGACAATAATTTCATCCAGTAAGGGATAGCGGGTCATCAGTTCCGATTTCATGATCACGATCTCTTTGGCGATGGTCTTTTCTTCGTTCAGCGTCGGCAGGCAGAGGGATATGGTCAGATTCTGCTCCCTTTTCCTGGCCAGCAGCTGGGAGAGATCCACAAAATCGGAATGGTGAAATGTGTTGTTTGCAAGCCAGTCATGGTTCATCACATACTCCTTGATCGATTGCCATTAAAACGCCGACCAGCTGGGCGATTCCCTTGAACAGCGGTTTGATCTCCACGTTTGATTCAGGATCGGTTTTGGCGGAGTGGGTCATGCCCAGAGTAACGGCCGGGATTTGGTGGGAAAGAAGAATCGAGAGTTCGGATTCGCTGGAACGCACCACCGGTTCCAGTCCCAGGGCACGAATCACCCGGTAGGAGCTTTTGACCAGCGGATGGTTGAAGCGCAGGTGTGCAGCATTCAGGTTGCTGATGGTTTTGATATTCAAATCAACATGATAGATATGCCGAAAGTTTTCGATGATATCCTCCACGTCCCGGTATATCTCCTTGACGATCTCATCCGAGTCGCTGCGGATCTCAAAACCGATATTGGCGGTCTCCGCATTTTTGCCGTGATTCACCCCCCCGGACACCCGTCCGATGACCACCTTGGACCGTGGTTTTTTCGGGAGCCTGATTTCCAGCATCCGGTTGATGACCTCATTGATCACCAGAATGGCGTTGGGATGGTTATAGCGGTCGAACTCTCCCTTGAGGGAGCTGATACAGTCTATTTCAGCCCGGATCATCCCTTCGGAAAAATAGTTCAACCGTCCCAGTTCGACCCCTTCAATGCAGACCGCGCCCCGAACCGGGTCGGACCAGCTTTTCAGCAGGTGTCGGATTCCCCTCAGGTTACCCTTGCCAATGGACTGTATCACCCCTGCCAGCAGGATATCCGATTCAAACTGCAGATTCAGTTTTCGCAGCAGCTGCGGCAGGGAGGCCAGCGTACCGACGCCCACCGAATTGTCTGAAACCCCCGGGCCGGAAATCATGTTCTTCTTAATGGTATAGTTGAAGTCCTCGATCTGATCAACAAAGGTGTCCAGGTGCGCGACGAGGAGAATGGGCGGCTTTTCCCCTTTTCCCCGAATGATGCCGATGGGGTTCTGGATACTGTCAAAGGTGCATTCATCAACACCTGAGGTGATCAAACGGTTCACAAAGGTTTTTACCCGTTCCCCCTCCTTGAATGTTGGTGCGGCTTTCTCCCCGATCAGGACGATATTGGTGATCATCGTATCCCGACACCCTTCGATGACGCTCAGAAATCCGGGGATTTTTTCCAGAAAATGGTCCATAATGGTACCCGCATAAGGTTTTGTCCCATGATGCTTCCGGTTTTTTTCAGACAGGAATTATTCCCGCTCCACCATCACCGGGGGAATGGAACAGCCCGGTCGGCGGTTTGCGAAGCGGCCCCTTCAACATGTCAAACCTGCAGCAGCCGGATCAGCTGCCTTAAATCCGTAATCACGATATCAGGCGTGATGCCGCGGCAGGCCGGATCGTCTTTCCGCAGCCTCAGCGATCTTGCATCCCCGGCGAACAACGCTGCCTGAAAGCCGGTCTGCTTTGCGGGAAGGATGTCGTTCAGCATATCGTTCCCCAGATAAAGCACGGTCTGCGGCTGGATGCCGATCCTCTCCAGGGTGTCCGCCGCGATGGCAAAGAGCCGTGTGGACGGTTTGGCAATCCCGTGTTGATAGGAGAAGACGGTCAACGCCGGATCGAAACCCAGTTCGGTCAGGTCTGCATCCAGAAACCAGGAGAACAGCAGCGGCGCCATAAACTGGGCGTTCGACACGATTCCCATCTTCAGGCCCCCCTCACGGCAGTGCTTCAGCAGGTCCCCCAGGTATGGCATGGGATAGACCGGGTTCACGATCCATTCGAATTCCAGGGCAAACTGCCGGATGCGGCCCCGCTCCCATGGTCCGATCACCGTCTGCCAGATGGCATCGATCTCAACTTCGGGATGATCCACCCCCTGGCTGATGGCGAGGCGGTGCGCCTGTCGAATCCCATGGGTGAGTCGCTCCATGAGGGTCTGCGCATCAAGTTGGACGTGATACGTTTCCAGCAGCGTTTCAAGCCGCTGCATCTGTATCGGGGTATCCATCAGGTGACCCATATCCCCGGAACTACTGATAAACAGGGTACCGTAGATATCAAACAGGACACATGCAATCCTGTCCGTGATCCGACCGTTTTGAACCAGCGTTGTGGCAATCGGTTCCAGCGGCTGAATATACCTGGAGACGCTTTCCCTGTTCATCATCGTCACCCCCACTTGAGCAGACTGAATCGAGACGGCTGCAGGAAATGGGCGAGCAGCTTCTTCCGGTCGATACGCTGGACGATCCCAAGGTGTCGCACCTGTGCATAGATGTCTGCCAGGCGGGCCGCATACCGCCGCGGATGATAGATCTCCCGGACGGTCTTCCGGTTGTGGTTGATGACGGCCGCTGCCTGGGGTATTATCCCCGGGTCGGCCAAAAAAGGATTCATTTTGACCAGGCGTTCCCGCCTGTGACCGTTCCCGATGATTTCCTCTATCAGGGGAATCTGGAAGGTTTCATCCAGCATGCCGAAGTCAATCCATTGCTGTTCCGTTATGGCTGCAGCAGTTTCGGACACCCTCTCCCCAGCAATGCGGTGGCCATACTGCCGGCATGTCTCCAGCAGGCAATGGGACCAGCGGCTGAAAAACCGTTGTTCGTCCAGCCAGGCCAGCGGGATCTTCAGCATCGGGGCCATATGGTCCAGTTGCAGGGTGTTTCTCTGAAAGTCGATACAGATCTCCGGCAGGAGACGACCCCAGACGAGCCTGGAATGGACCCAGCCTTCCAGAAACGAATATCCGAATCCTTCCGCCATGCTGGTTGTCAGGATACTCTGGGCCGACCGTACCAACTGGTCCAGCGGGGTGTGCAATCCCGCTTCGAATTGAACGAGTAACCCATATCTGTCTGCAAACCGCTTCCATGTGTCATAAACCGGGATGTCCCGCTTGCTGGTCGGCGGCAGGGTCAGGACCAGGCGGTCCTGTTGCCTGAAAAAACAGGAGAGCAGAATGGCCTCCCCGATGTTTTTTCTACGAATGGCCCGCACCGGGTAGAGGACAATCCCTTCAGGCGGAGGCGGGTCCGGCACCCCCCCGGACAGGGCGACTGCATTGGCCAGCATGTGAACCCCGGCGGGCTTTAAACCTGAATTCAGAAGGATTTGCCGGTCCCGGGAATTGATGACCCCGTAATGGCAGTCTGCCGGATACGCCTCGTCATAATAGGCTTCGGGTCGACCATCCTCGGCAAAATCGTGAATCTGGAGGAACAGCTTGAGCCCTTTTTGCTGAAGCTGTTCCAGGATCGCAAGCAACCGGCTGTTCTTCTTCAGCAGTGGATTATGAACGTGGACGAGATCGCACCCCTCTTTCCAGTGTTGAAAAATGGATTCCAGGATAGATTCGGCCACATCGTCGGCATGAGATCCAGTGTGCCCGTTATCGTAACCCAGTCCGGGAATGACCACCACCTTGCCCGGAAATGGTTCGGGAGGGGGGGCTCCGGTCAGTACCAGGGCCGAACCGGACGACAAAACCGCCTCAACCTGCTGTTTTAAAACGGTTGTGACCCCGCCCGGTTTCAGATGATAATGGATGAATGCGATCTTCATACGACCTTCCGTCTCTCCTCACAGAGCCAGAGATATTGATAGGGGTTCAGGATAACTTCTGAAGACCGGAACGCTTTTTTTGTGAGTATGTCCACCAGCCGGCCCATGCCCCTGGTGTCCGGTATTGACACCAGGACCCTGTCGGCGGACAGATTCGTG
Source organism: bacterium (assembly GCA_018830885.1). Lineage (GTDB taxonomy): Bacteria > SAR324 > SAR324 > XYD2-FULL-50-16 > XYD2-FULL-50-16 > JAHJRI01. Next base: position 21,213 of record JAHJRI010000122.1, read on the forward strand.
AGCGACAGGATCGTCTGGGATTCACAGGAGCGGCTGAAGGCAAAGACGGAGTGTCCCAGATGCAGCACTGTCAGGGATGCATTCGGGTGAAACGCGGGTTGTGCCCGCCTGGTTTTCAGCATTTCAGCATAGGCATGGTATACCTTGGCGCGAAAGCCAGTCCGGTCACCCAACTCAGAGGCCACGAGTGGCGCATTGAGTTTTTCCCGATTGATGGTCCTGGCCCTGTTGGTGAGTGCGACGCCTTCCTGCCAGTTTCTGGACCCCAGCAGACTGTGGATGTAGACTGCCGGTATGCCCGGGAGACTGCACTGAATCGCCTGGGATGCCAGAAAACGGCGAATGTGAAAGGCATCGGGATCCTGTCTGCTGTCCCGAAGGGCATCGAGATAGGTGATGTTCAACTCGTAGGGGCTCTCCGAACCGTCCGGATTTTTGCGGCTCGAAACCCTGCCGCCGTTGTTAACCACCCAGTCTGCCAGAAAGGTTATTTCGTCCGGGGGTAGAATCCCTTCAAGGGGTCTCACTCCGATCCCGTCATGGGAAGCGGTAAAATTGAAAAACGTATTGGCCGGGGAGTCCAGTTTCAGGGTTTCGGCCCACCGGGTCAGGACCGTTGAATCGGCCTTGATGAATGCATGGAGCAGCAGCGGTGGCAGGGTAAAGTTGTACACCATCTGGGCTTCATCCCTGCCATTGCCAAAATAGCTGAGGTTTTCCCGATGGGGGACGTTGGTTTCAGTCAGGAGTATGACCTCCGGCGCGACCTTGTCCAGGATGGCGCGAAAGAGCTTGATCATGGCATGGGTCTCGGGCCGGTGAATACAGCGGGTGCCGATCTCCTTCCAGAGGTAGGCCACCGCATCCAGGCGCAGTATCGCAGCGCCCCGTCCGACATAGAAGAGCAGGACGGCCACCATCTTTTCCAGGACATCGATGTTTTGAAAATTCAGGTCGACCTGATCCGCACTGAAGGTGGTCCAGAGGTGGACCTTTTCTCCCGATCTTTTTTTGAATTCGGACAGCAGCGGCAGCGCCCTGGGGCGGGTAACGAGGCTCAGATCCACTGTCGGATCCACCGCTATCGCCAGATTCTCAAATCCGGGTTCGCCGCCCAGGTAACGGTTGAACCAGTCGCTTTGCGCGGATATATGGTTCAGGACAAAGTCAACCATCAGCCTGAAACCGGAGCCGAGCTTTTCAATGTCTGCCCAGTTCCCCAGCTTTTCATCCACCTGGTAGAAATCCATCACGGAAAAACCGTCGTCCGAAGAGGAGGGGAAGAACGGCAGGAGGTGAATGGTGGAAAACAGGTCGCTCAAAAACCGCTCTGCAAATTGGTGCAGTGTCACCAGGGGAAGCTGATCCGGGCTTTGCAGGGAATCTCCGTAGGTGATGAGGATGGTGTCGCTCTCGGAAAAACGGGGTTGATGTTTTTCCGCTTTTATTGGATGATGTCCCAGTAAAGAGTGGAGTCGGCGGTCCGCGATGGCCCCGACCTGATCGCCATAAATCTTCGTTAATAATGGCTTCATGTCATAACCCTTTCCAGAGTGATGGGAAACTGTCCTTGGAACAACCGTCTCATACTTCTGTTTTTTTTTCAAACTGAAATGAATATGGCCCTTAACCGCAAACAAAATGGGTTCACACGAATAACAGGGAGGGAGAATGACGACATGCAGATATTGCGGGGAGACCCATCGCGTGGGTTTTGTCTCGACCCGGATTGCCGGAACCGATGGCGTCTCGCTGGAGATTGCCAAATGGGCCGATGTTTTTGAATCAGAGGGTTTCAGCTGTTTTTACTTTGCCGGAGAGGTGGATCGCGCGGCGGACTGCACCTATCAGGTCGATGAGGCCCATTTCAGGCATCCCGAGGTCAGGGAGATCTTCAACCGGTCCTTCGGAGCCCATACCCGGAAGCGGTCACTGACGAAGGCAATCCGCGGACTGGCTGAGCAACTGAAAACCGAACTGTACCGATTTATCAAAAAGTATCAGATCGATATCCTGGTTCCCCAGAACGCCCTGACCATCCCTTTGAACATCCCCCTGGGGATTGCGCTGACAGAGGTCATCTCTGAACTGAAAATGCCCACCATCGCCCATCACCATGATTTTTTCTGGGAGCGCCAGCAGTTTCTGGTCAATGCCGTCTGGGAATACCTGAATATGGCGTTTCCCCCCCATCTGCCCTCAATCCGGCATGTGGTGATCAATTCGTCGGGAGGCAACCAGCTTAGTCTCAGAACGGGCATCTCGGCGACGATCATCCCCAACGTCATGGACTTTGACAATCCACCGTCACCGCCGGACGATTATGCCGCCGATGTACGACAGGCACTGGGTGTCGGCAGCGATGAACTGCTGATTCTGCAACCGACCCGCGTGGTCAAGCGGAAAGGGATCGAACATGCCATTGAGCTGGTCAACCGGCTGAACCTGAAGGCGAAGCTGGTCATCTCCCATGCTTCCGGGGATGAGGGGCATGATTACGAGAAGCGAGTCAGGCAGTACTCCCGGATCATGGGGGTCGATACCATTTTTGTTTCGGATATTATCAACGAAAAGCGGGGGAGGACGGAAAAGGGGGAGAAAATATACACCCTGGAGGATATTTATCCCCATGCCGATCTGGTGACCTATCCTTCGACCATTGAGGGTTTCGGCAATGCCTTTCTGGAGGCGGTCTATTTCAGGAAGCCGATTTTGGTCAACACCTATTCGATCTACGAAACCGATATCCGGCCCAAAGGGTTCCAGACCATCGAAATCGAGGGGTTTGTCACCGATGCGGCTGTCAAAAAGACCAAAGCGGTCCTCAAAGACGACAGCCTGCGGCAGAAAATGGTGGGCAAGAATTTCGAATTGGCCAGAAAATACTACTCGTATGCAGTGCTGCGCCAGAAACTGTCCGGATTGATTCAGGACTCGCTGGATTGCGGCAGCGGGAACAACCAGGTTGAAAACGGATAAGTCACTGCTGTGGTGTCACCTTTTTCTCTGACGATTTCTTCTGGGTGCCGTCCTTGAAACGATCCCGGGTGATGGCACGCGCCTTTTTCCGGGGCAGTTCCTGGCTGACCCTCAACAACCGCTCCTTGAAGGTGCTCTTGTCAAGATGGCTGATGGCAGCGGCGGCCTCTTCCGGGGTTGACATCTCAACAAAGGCATTTCCCTTTTTTGGCCGTATCCGAATATTGACGACGGTGCCGTAGTTTGAAAACAGTTCTTTTACTTCCTCTGCGGTCGTCTCAAACTTTAAATTGCCGACAAACAGTTTTTGTTTTTCCATAGGGTTCCTTAAAAGCAGATCGCGGTGACCGTTCGGATTCATAGCAAGCCTTCATTCTGAGGTGGTTTTTTTCCCATTCAGAAAGGAGTCACTATAAAAATACTGTTGACTGCACTTTTTGCACTCCCAGCGATAGCTCTCTGAACTTTTACCGTCTTTAACCTTTATCCGGACCAGATCACATTGATCTCCGGTTCGGCATTTCAGTTTGGGTTTTTCATAGCCAAATAAATTACTGATTAAGCCCATAATATCATCATTTCATGTTAATGACCATTACCTGCAAATTTCCCCCTGGACGGGTCGGCTGGCGCGATTGTCCTGCCTGTACCCGATTTGGGTGCCATCCCTGTGCGCTTTTTTTCCTGCGCCAAACGGCACTTGTTGAATGCTTTGAGGAAGTGCACCAACCAACAACCCCGGAAAACAGTTGGTTGCGGCGAAGTGAAAAACGTGTTTTTTGGAGTTAGAACAGGGCGGAACGGCTCGATTTCGAATGGCATCCGCGGCGGGACTCGAACATGCAACTGGGAATTCGAAATCCGGTGAGAAACGCTAAAGATTCAGTATAGGGAACATTTTTTTTTGAATCAAGTGAAATAGTGTCTGCAGACCAACCTGAATCCACATACCGCAGTCTCTCTCTGATTCCAGGTTTGGATAGAACCAGCAACATGTTCACCTGCCGCATTCAGCATGGGTGATCCCTGAAAACCCGGGATTGAGGACCCGGTGCACTGGAGACCACCTGCGCTCAGGCACGAACCCGGGTCTGTGCCCCTGCCAATGATCCAACCGTGACAACCGATCTGAAAAGCGGTATACTGAAGGATCAAGGGGAGACCGGTGATTGCCGGTCTCCCCCGTTCATGTTTTCCCAAAAACACGATTAAATCAAGGAGACGTCAGATGTCTGTCAAGAGCAAAGAAGTTCGATTGAAACAGTATCCCGTCGGGTTGCCGAAAGCCGATGATTTTGAATTTGCAACGGTTGAACTCCCGGAAATCGGTGAGAAGGAGGTCCTGGTCCGAAACCTGTGGTTATCGGTGGATCCCTATATGAGAGGACGCATGACCACCCGCAAGAGCTATGTACCTCCCTTTCAGATTGGTGCTGTCATGGAAGGCGGGGCCATCGGCAGGGTCGAAAAATCGAATCATCCCGACTATGGGGTCGGAGAATGGATCAGCAGTTTTAATGGCTGGCGTGAGTTTTTTGTCAGCACGGGTGAGGGGCTGACAAAAATCCCGGACAAACCGCTGGCGCCGGAGGAGTATCTGGGGGCTGCCGGCCTGACAGGTTTTACGGCCTATTCGGGTCTTATCCGGATTGCAGAGGTTAAAAAGGGGGATGCTGTCTTTGTTTCAGCGGCTTCCGGTGCGGTCGGGTCGATGGTCTGCCAGATTGCCAAACTGAAAGGGTGCTATGTGGTCGGAAGTGTGGGCAGCAAGGAAAAAGCCGAGTGGCTGACCGGCGAGCTGGGTGTGGATTCCGTCATTCACTACCGGGAAGAAAAAGACCTGAGCGCTGCACTGGCAAAAGCCTGTCCCCAGGGGGTTGATGTCTATTTCGAGAATGTGGGCGGCAAGCACCTGGAAGCGGCTTTGAATTCAATGAACGATTTTGGCAGGATCGCCCTGTGCGGGATGATCGACCGCTACAATGATACCAGCCTGGTTCCCGGCCCCAACAACCTCGGCTTGGCTGTCAGCAAGCGCTTAAGGCTGCAGGGATTTATTGTGACAGACCACGTTGCAGATTCTGAGACTTTCCTGAAGGAAATGACCAGCTGGATTCAGGCAGGGGCCATCAAAACCCGGAAAACCGTCTATAACGGGATTGAAAAAGCACCGGAGGCCTTTCTGGGGCTGTTCGAAGGGAAAAACATCGGTAAAATGCTGGTCAAGCTCTGAGTATCGATCCCCACTCCCTGATCGAGGTCCGTTTCCCGGTGGGAGAGTGCCTGACTAGACTCAGACACCGGGTTTTTTTAACGGGATCTCCCACCGCTTCATATATTTCCAGATCGCCGTGTGGCTGACCCCCACCCTGCGGCCTACCTCCTTTTTGTTCCAGTTGCAGACCTCCAGCAATTCCAGAAGCTGCTCCCGGTTGACTTTTGGCTGACGGCGATTCGGACTGGCGGGAATGGAGGGGTCTGGGAATTCCGGACGTTTCTGATAGGGGGGGGCGTTTGTGTTCCTCTCAATGGTACCGAAATACCGCTTGCCGGGTGATTGCAGGATGGGTTGGTATAGTCCGGGCTGCGGTCTGGACCGGATGATCCCATACCGGGACCCATTGTCCATCCCGGTCGATCCGGTTATCCCTGCCTGATATCCGGGCCTGGGGCTGAATCCGCTTTCCTGGATCTCGCGAGGTAATTCCGCCGGGCCGATAAACGGGTCTTTGCAGAGCACAAAAGCATGCTCGATGGTATTTTCCAGCTCCCTGACATTACCGGGCCAATGGTAGTCAAGCAGGATTTTCATGGCCACAGGGGAGACCTCCTGGATCCGTTTCCCGGTTTTCCGATTCATTTTTTCAATAAACCGGGCAACCAGCAGCGGAATATCATCCTTACGGCTCCTCAGGGGGGGTAGATTCACGGGGAACACTTTGAGACGATAATAGAGATCCTCGCGAAAAAGACCTTCAACCACCATACTGAGCAAGTCCCGATGGGTGGCGGTGATAATACGGATATCCACCTTGCGCCGGGTGGAATCCCCGACCCGTTCGATCTCTCTTTCCTGCAGCACCCGCAGCAGCTTTACCTGGATAAACCCACTCAGTTCACCGATCTCGTCCAGAAAAATGGTTCCGCCCGCAGCCTCCTCAAACCGACCGAGACGATCCTTGACAGCACCGGTATAGGCGCCTTTGACATGCCCGAAAAGCTCACTCTCCAGAAGGGATTCAGACAGAGCTGAACAATTCACCGTAATAAACGGTTGATCGCGGCGATCGCTGTTCACGTGAATCGCCCGGGCAACCAGCTCCTTGCCGGTCCCCGACTCCCCCTGCACCAGAATGGTGGCATCACTGGCGGCTGCCGCTTTCAATGCAGAAAACACCTTCTGCATCTCGTGGCTTTTGCCGATGATATGTTTCATGCTCCTGATTTCACCCAGCTGCCGGGTGACCTCTTCCATCTTCAACGTTGCTGTTCGTAACTCGGTAATATCGGTGACGGCCTCAACAACACCCAGAACATGGCCCTGGTCATCGGTGATCACGGACGCTTTTTTGATGATCGTCACGTCATGACCGTCTTTATGTTTCAGCGTGCATTCTACCGTCTCGGAGCGGCTGTTCTCCATCACGTCGCACCCCGTCACCCCTGAAGGGCAGGTTTCCCCATGGCAGCCGGAGCAGGTAATCAGCGTGCAGGGTTTTCCCATGGCCTCCTGTGCCGGGTAACCGCTGATTTTCTCCATGGAGGGATTCCAGAATGAAACCAATCCCCGGGGGTCCACGATGAAAACACCGTCTGCCACGGAGTCTATTATCTGGCGCATGAACCGCGTGCTCCAGAGACTATGGGTCTGTTCGCTCATAATGGGGGTTTATGTTACTATAAAAGTTACTTTAAGTGTTACTATAGTCGATTTATGTTACCATAAGTGTTATCATAACTGTTTGGTTTGTGTCAATCATCCAGTGAGTGACCCTGTCTTTAAACCATGCATGGCGTGCAAAAAAATATTTGACTTTAAATTATAGATAGTTAAAATATTTATGAAAAAAATTTCGCCGTTTCTGCAACCCCATGGCATACAACCTGAAATAAGTGTTACTAGTTGGTTGTTGAGCTGGATAACGGTCTGAACATTGATTCAGACCGTTGTTCGTTATCATAAGGGCACCTTGATTTATTAAAATGATTGAACCAACTGCAGCACCAAAGGGGTGATTTTTAAAGAAACAGACAAGGCCATCCATGGAGCTCCTGGAATCCATCCATGGCTTCCAGGGTTTTTGAAAAACCACCCCTTTAGTACGATAAATCGATCATTTTAATGAATCAAGGTGTCCATCACAGATTAAGAGGGAGAATCATATGAGTTCACAAAATTTTTGTTCTAGCCTGAAAATCGAATTGAGTGCGTGGAAAGACAGTGTTGCTGATATTGTCCATAAGTTTGAAGCACAACCGGGTTATGCCAAGGCCGGCGTGTTGGAAAACATCGAAGACATGCGTATTCTGGTGGAGGATCTCCAGGATCGCATCCATCAACTGGAGGAAACCTGTTCCCTGGACGGGTTCGATGATGTGAATACCCAGCGGAAAATCGACATGCAGTTCAACGTCAACGTGCGGGATGCCGATCAGGCCGTTTCAACCATCAGTGGTGGCAATTTCGGGGGCTAACGGTTGAAGGGCCGGTTGGACGGGCAGAACAGCCAGCGCTGCGTGAAAGAAAACAGATGCGCTGGCAAAGCCAGGATAATCAAAGCCTCTGGAGATTAGCATGGCAGCGACCGATTTTTGTACCAGTGACTGTTTATTCGGGGTTTAGAATGGTTGAAGAAATGAATAAACAACCGGATCAGGGAAGACTGCTTCCAGACATCGGGGATGGTGTCACCCTGATCGATTTCAATGCCGCATGGTGCGCTCCCTGTCGTGAGCAGGGACCCATTGTGGAAAAGATAGCCGACAAATTCCGGGGTAAGGCATTCGTTTACAATCTGAATGTGGATGATCATCCGGATCCGGCTCTATCACTGGGGATTACAAGTATCCCCACACTGATTGTGTTTAAAAACGGAAATGAATGTGAGCGGTTTATCGGGAAACAAACCGAGGAAACCCTGACCCGGGCGCTTGAAAAAGCGCTGGGGGAATAGGTCCCTGCAGGGCTGCTGACATGTGAATCAAACGAGGAACAGAAGATGTTGCTTTCCATCTGGTTACTGTTGAATGCACTGATTTACCTGGTGCTTGGCTTTTTGTTCATCTTTCAGTTCGATACAATTACCGGAAACCTGGGTATTCTGGCAGAAACCGGTTCCGCTGCGATTGAACTGATGACTGTTTATGGGGGTCTGGAAGCAGGGTTTGGCATCCTGTTCAGCACCGCCCTGGTTGTCCGTAAAATACGTTATTTTGCGTTGCAGGTATTGACATTCAGCTATGGGTCTTTTGCAGTTGGTCGTCTGATTGGTATCCTGCAGGTGGATGTCAGCGAGACCCTTACCTGGTGGCTGCTCTTATTTGAAATGGCGGGTTTTGTCATCAGCGGCATCTTGCTTAAAAAATCCGTTCAACACCCCGGGGTAAATTAAATGGAAGCTCACATCATCACGCGGTTGAAAGACACATACCGGCGCTTGGGTTATGAAAATCTGGCATTGCTGGGGGATGTGTATGCCGAGGATGTCCTGTTTATCGACCCCTTTCATCGCTTGGAGGGTTTGAAAGAACTCACGCGTCATTTTGAAAACATGTATCAGAATCTTTTTTCGATCCATTTTGACTATCAGGACGAACTGACGGAGAAGGATCGTTCATTTTTAACCTGGCGGATGGATTTTTCTCACCGGGCGATTAAGAAAGGGGAAATCATTTCGGTCACCGGAGCTTCCCTGTTGAAGTTCGATCGTAAAATTGTTTTCCATCGAGATTATTTTGACGCATCAGCGATGATTTTTGACCACCTTCCGGTCATCGGCCATATTCTGAAACAGATCAGAAAACGGGTGTAGACATGAAACAACAGCATAATAGACGAATCTGGCTGATCGGAGCAACCTCGGGCATCGGGTATCAACTCGCTCAGGATATGGCGAAGGCGGGGCACCAGGTGATCGTTTCCGGCAGGAACCGCGACAAACTGGATGAACTGCATGCAGGGGATCCGGAACACTTTTTCCCTTTGCCGCTGGATGTGACCCGGTTTGATGCGGTTCAGGCTGCCGGGCAGGTGATTCAGAAGACATTTGGAGGTCTGGATACCGTTTTTTATAACTCCGGCAATTGCATCTATGTGGATGTGACCGATTTTCAGCATGGTGACTTTGAAACGGTTTTCCAGGTGAACTTCATGGGGCTGGTCTATGCGATTGAAGTTTCCCTGCCGCTGTTGAGGCAGGGACGCCAGCCCTATCTGGTTGGTATGAGCAGCAGTGCCGCCTTTGTCGGACTGCCCAGGGCAGAGGCCTACGGCGCATCAAAGGCGGCTGTGCAGTATTTGATGGACGCCCTGCGGGTGGACCTGGCTGCGGAAGGGCTCGATGTGTCGACGGTATTTCCGGGTTTTGTGAAAACCCCGCTGACCGACCTGAATGACTTTGCCATGCCCTTTCTGATAGATGTGCAGCAGGCATCCCGGTTCATTTTGAAAGGCATGGAGAAGCGGGATCACAATATCCACTTCCCGAAACGATTTACATTTTTTCTGAAACTCCTTGGAAATCTTCCCAGCTCCTGGAAAACAAAGCTGGTTCAACGAACGAGTCGATCATGAATATCGCCATTATCGGAAGCGGCATCTCAGGCTTGACCGCCGCATATCTTCTACAGCGTCGGCACACTGTCACGCTGTATGAAGCGGAAAACTACGTGGGCGGTCACACCCATACAGTCGATGTTGATTTGCAGGGGCAACACGTTGCGGTTGATACCGGTTTTATCGTCTGTAACGATCGTACCTATCCCAATTTCTTATCACTGCTGGATCAACTGGGGGTTGAAAAAACACCCACCGCCATGGGGTTCGGTATCCGGAGTGACCGCACAGGGATCGAGTACAGTACGACCAGTATCAACCATCTCTTCGCCCAGCGTCGCAACTTGGTGAATGGGGATTTTCTGGGGATGTTGCGGGGGATCCTGCGGTTTAACCGGCAGGTGACCCGATCCCTGCTGGAGGGTCGTTTGGACGGGGATATCTCCCTGGGAGACTATCTGCATGAGAATCGCTATTCCCGGTTTTTTATCGATCACTATATTGTTCCCATGGGCGCCGCCATCTGGTCCATCGGGGTGGGGCAGATGATGGAATTTCCGCTGCTGGCCTTTGCCCGCTTTTTTCACCACCACGGGCTGCTGACGGTGAACGATCAACCCCAGTGGTATTTTATCAAGGGGGGATCGCAATCCTACGTCAGAAAACTGACGGAACCATTTATTGATCGGATAAAGCTCTCAACACCGGTCGACGCGGTGATGCGAAACAGCGTCGGGGTCACCGTCAAAGCCGGTGGTGAATCCGTGGCGTATGACAAGGTGGTATTTGCGACGCACAGTGATGTGACCCTGAAGATCCTGGATGATCCGTCACCCGAAGAGACCGAAATCCTTTCGGCCATCCGCTATCAGCACAATGACATCGTCCTGCATACGGATACCGCTATCCTGCCGAAAAACAGAAAGGCGTGGGCGCCATGGAATTATCACCTGCACGCGGACGGCGACAGAGTGGCCACCCTGACTTACAACATGAATATGCTCCAGCAGATATCTGCTCCGGAGGTGTTGTGTGTCACCCTGAACGAGACCGAACAGATTGATCCGGCGAAAATTGTGGGGCGGTATGATAAATCACACCCCGTGTTTGATCGGGAAAGCATTGCGGCCCAGAAGCGATACGACGACATTGGTGGAAAAAACAACACCTATTTTTGCGGGGCCTACTGGTTTAACGGGTTTCACGAAGACGGGGTGAACAGCGGACTGCGTGTGGCCCGGGACTTCGGGGAGGTGCTCTGATGAACAGTGCCCTGTATACCGGAACCTTGATGCATGGTCGCTATCTGCCCCGGAAGCACAGCTTTGTAACCACCATCAAGATGCTCCTGCTGGACCTGGATGAGTTGGATTCCCTCTTCACCCAATCGAAGCTCTGGGTCAGGGAACGGTTCGGGTTTGTCAGTTTCAAGCGGAAGGATTATCTGCCGGACGGGTGCCCCTCTGTAAAAGAGGCGGTGATTCAAACAGTCGCTTCAGAGACCGGTGTATCGCCGGAAGGACCGGTTTTCATGCTGACAAACCTGCGGTATTGGGGGTTGCAGTTTAATCCCGCTTCGTTTTTCTACTGCTTTGATAAACGGGGTGAGACCCTGACCCATATCCTGATAGAGGTCCACAACACCCCCTGGGGGGAACGGCATCGCTATGTCCTGCCGCTGGAAACCCCGGGGCAGAATGTGTTTCAGTTTAACAAGGAATTCCATGTATCCCCCTTTAACCCAATGGATATGACATACATCTGTTCTTTTTCAATGCCGGCTGAACAGCTGTCTGTGCAGATGGAAAATCATAAAGACGGGGACCTCCACTTCAAGGCAGTCCTGAAGCTGACACGGGACGAATTAAACCCGGAAGCCATGACCCGATTTGCGAGAAACGCCTGGAAGCTTCCGTTTAGAATCATGGCCGGTATCTACTGGCAGGCAGCCAGGCTTTTTTTGAAACGGGTGCCGTTTTACAACCACCCCAAACCGTAAAAAATGATGATTGGAAAAGTGCTGGACCTGGTCCCCGCTGAAAAAAAAGAAACCCTGTTGGCCGGAATTGTGTGGCGCTTGCTGGGGAAACTGAAAGAAGGCCACCTGGTGGTTCACTACCAGGGAGAAACCCGTCGTTTTGGCCAGCCTGCGGCAGAGGCGGATCTTCACGCCACCGTGACCATTCATTCCCCTGCAGGACTGCTGAGAACGGTCTCCGGAGGCAGTATCGGCGCGGGCGAAGCCTACATGAAAGGAGACTGGTCATCTCCGAATCTGACCTCGGTGATGCGGCTTTTTATCCGGAATATCGATGTCCTCGACAGCATGGAAAACGGTCTGGCCCGCTTGAGCGCCCCCATTTTCCGCATGCTGCACTGGCTGAACAGGAACACCCGGTCACAGTCCAAAAAGAACATCGCTGCCCACTATGATCTGGGGAATGAATTTTTCCAGACCTTCCTGGATTCGACCATGATGTATTCTTCGGCCATTTTCGACCGGGGGGAGATGTCCCTCGAGGAAGCATCCATCCATAAACTCGATCGGATCTGTAAAAAACTGAAACTCAATCAAACCGACCATTTGATCGAAATCGGAACCGGTTGGGGGGGGTTGGCGATCCATGCTGCGAAACACTTTGGGTGTCGGGTAACGACCACCACCATTTCCGAGGCGCAGTATGTATTTGCAGAAAAACGCATCGCCGCAGAGGGGCTACAGGACCGCATCACATTGCTGCTGAAAGACTATCGGGAGCTGACCGGGACCTATGATAAACTGGTCTCCATCGAGATGATCGAGGCGGTGGGACACCATTTTCTCGACACCTATCTGCAGAAATGCAGCGCGTTGCTGAAGCCTGACGGGTTGATGCTGATTCAGGCCATCACCATCAGGGATCAGCGATACGAATACGCGCGGGACAACCCGGACTTCATCAAAACGTTTATCTTCCCGGGAGGCTTTCTGCCGTCCATTTCCGTCGTCTCAGAGAGTTCTAAAAAGGTGACGGATATGCAGCTGGTGCATCTGGAACAGTTCGGAGACAGCTATGCGAAAACCCTCAACCATTGGAAAACCAACTTCCACCGGAACCTGAAAAAGATCGACCAATTGGGGTATCCCCCCGAATTCCAGCGCATGTGGGAGTACTACCTGTCCTACTGCGAGGGGGGGTTTCTGGAACATTATATCAATTGTGCCCAGTTTGTGTTTGAAAAACCCCGGTATCGGCAGCAGGCGGCATTGGGGGTTTTCTAGACGGACGGTATGAACCGGCCGCGGTTGAGGTCAGGGCGATTCCCGTGATTCGCCAAAGCTGGAAATAAAACGCTCCAGCTCAATCATTGACTGGAGAACATGGACATTCTGAAATCCGATCTGGTCATGGCTGTCCATGTTCCCGAAAGCCCCGCCCCCAACCACAATTGGTGTCCGGGGATGCCTGAGCTGAATTTCACGAATGGTGACCGCCAGTATTTTCAGATGCTCGATCAATGCGAGGGACAGGCAGATGACATGGGGTTGAACCCGATCAATCGCATCCAGCAGATCCGTGATCGGCATATTGGCTCCCAGATAGTAACTCTCCCAGCCGTGAGACTCAAACAGGTTTGCCGCCATCCGGGCCCCGATCTGGTGCAGGTCTGATGTGACGCATGAAATGATCACGCGCCGGCTGTCAGTACCATTTGCGATTCCAGGTTCATGCAGTTGTGAGATCAGGCTTTCCGTGACAGCGGTTGCGATATGCTCTTCAGCGATGGAGATCAGCCCGTTGGCCCACAGCTCACCAATATCGTAAAGGGAGCGCCTGAAAAGCTGCTCATACAGAACAAGGATATTGAGACCCTGATCCAGCAGTGAGAGGGCAATCGATTTGCACCGGGCGCGATCCCCCTGCAGCAGGGCATTGAAATACTGGTTGTAAACAGCTTCTGAAACCAGGGGTGTCATTGTCCGGACCGAATCGGTGTTGGTTGAGCGGGGCTTCCAGTCAAACAGAAACCGTGATGGCTGCCTGGTTGTGTTTCTGCTCTCTCAATACCATAAAGCAGCGGTTTTGCAAAACCGGGGGGCAGCCAGTCCCGCAAACCGGTTCTCATCTTTCGTTGTACCCGGCCGGGATGCGCCGGTGGGCTGATCACAGATGAAAGTTGCCGTTGAAATCATCTGCTGCCGGATTGTCGCTGGACAGATCAATGACTCTCTGGACGACGGGTTTGACCTTGTCCTTGCGTCTTCTGCCGGTGGAGGAGCTGCCGTCATAGCAGCGCTGCACGATTTCCCACAGACCGTTCTCCTCTATACCAGCATGTTTGTGCCCGTAAAGGATCGCATCGGTTCGGGTCCCGAGGGCATCATGCTTCATGACGACGTCCTGCAGCTTTCTGATTTCGTCGATTTCCGGTTTGCCGTTGGCACTGAAGAGTCGGTGGTGGAAGTAGATGACCCGTTTCCGGGCTTTGACGACCCTTGGATCCGCCAGCATGCAATCCAGCCGTTTCAGTTGCTTTTCCCCGAAGGAACCGGTTCCGATCCTGACAAAACGGAATCGTCTGAAGCGGCCTGCCATGGAATTGAGACCGATCAGGGCGATGGCATGATCCCTTCCTTCATCAACGATATTGAGGATGGGGAACTGCTTTTTCCGCTCCCCGTTTTGATAGGACCGGTCTTTGAACAACAGCTCGTGGAATGCATGTTGAAAATCACAGATGTTCTTCTTCTGATACAGTTTTCCTTTCTTGTAATCGTGATTCCCGGGGACCAGAAACACCTCAAATCCGTCGTTTGTCAGCTCGAGCAGCTTTGCGGAGACATCGTCATAGTTGCGCCGGCTTACCCGGTGAACAATATCACCGGTGATGACCACAACGGCGGATTGCCTTTCAATGACGGCGGATTGCCTGATATTGTCAACGATCCTGGAGAAGACCCGGGTCAGGTCGGCACCGCCATAACGTTTCCTGTTCCTCGCCCCTGCATGCAAATCACTGAGATGGATGATTTTCTTCACTGGCTTTGCCTGGTTGGATGCGGTCGCGTGTTTATGTCCTTCTTCAGGTAATATGGTAAGCGATGGGGCGGGTTGTCAAGGTCTTGTGCGGCTTAACGCGAAACCATCAGAATCTGCGCCGATCTCCGGGGCTTCAAATGAGACAGGTCGTGCCCGGCTGCAGCCGGACGCTGACATCTAATGCTTTGTGACAAGTTGGGGCGGGTGACGACGATTAAACGGATTTTTCAACCAGGTGATAGTCTCTTGTCAGAAAAAAGGCTGTCACGATCAGGATTAGTGCGACAGTCCCCCCGATCTGAAAGGACATGTTGATATTGCCGGTGTAGTCCATGATGATCCCACTCAGCAACGGACCGGTGAACATACCGGCGCTGTGGCCCATCATCAGCAGGGACATCACCGACCCGGTGGATGCCAGTTTTTTGCCGATCACAGCGGACATGGCGGCGGAAGAAGTGGTCAGAAACCCACCACCCAATCCAAAAAGACCGACCACGAGGTAGAGATCATGGGGGCTTTTTGAATAAATCAGGAGAAGAACCCCCAGCAGGGTTATGCCCCCTCCCAGAAAAACGAGGCCCCGCTTGCTGGTTCTATCGGCTAGCATGCCGATCGGATAGGAGAGGACGGCACTGGTGAATACGATCAGCGACATCAATATCCCGATGGTTGAACTCGACATCCCGTACCGGGTGTCTGCGATCAGCGGCAGGAAAGACCAGAGTGACCCGACACACAGCATGTAGCCATACCGGATGATGAGAACCCCGATGACATTTCGGTCATGGATCAGGCTTCGATAGGAGTGGGGGGTAATTTTTTTCACATTCTTCGACTCCGCCCGCACCGGCGGCAGAAAGACCAGAGCCATCAGAAATCCGATCATACAAGCGATCCCCATGGCAACAAAGGAGGCATGGATGCCAAACAGATCCTTGATGATGCCGCCAAAAACAGGTCCGGCGCTCAACCCGAAATAGAGTGAGATATTGACCAGGGCCATGATCCTGCCTTCAGATCCGGCAGGGGATATCTCCGCCGCGTATGCCTGGGCCACCGGAACGATCATGGCAGAGGCAATACCCTGGAAAAAACGGATCAGGACCAGGGCGGTGACACTGTGGGAAGCCAGAAACGCGATGGAGGCGAGGAAGTAAAACAGCAGACCCCAGACCAGAAACGGCTTGCGCCCTTTTTTGTCCGACAACTTGCCGAAATAGGGCAGAAAGAAAGTCCGGGAGATGGAAAAAATCCCGAAGATCAGCCCGATATGAAAACCGGAGGCGCCCATGGCGTTTGCGTAAACCGGCAGCAGCGGGACAACCAGTCCCTGCCCCAGTACTGCGGTGAAGATGGCCAGGCAAAGAACCAGGAGTATCTTTTTGTTCATTGTTTTGAATGAAATGGCGTCATGATGGCGCAAACCGTTGATAAACCGATGGGGTGGTTGGCGGGTCCCCCTCTCTGCATCACACTGTCCGCTATACTAATCCCATGCTACCCATTCTGACCAGTACCCAGTGCTGCCGGGTGCACCAAAAACATGTGGGTTGTGATCATAACCGCTTCAAGAGGTTACTTATTCAGAAAAACGCATGAATCCATCCCTGGCTTCCAGGGTTTTCTGAACAGACACCCTCTTTCCGCTGACAGGTACCCACACATTATTTGGTGCACCCGTGCTGTCGAAAGAGAGGTGTTTTTTCAACGAGCGGTCTGCTATTTTCCGGGGACCCCTGTTTTGCTGTGGACAAATTACCTGCTTCGTTGGAGAATAAAATGGATAATAGCCGATGGGACAACCCGTCTCTCATGTGTTTCTCTCCTGATTGAACATCCGAGGTTCTCAATCTCCCTGACACCCGAATCTGATATGCAAAGTGCATTGGTTTTTTCGCCACTGGCCAGTCCCACCTACGTTCCTTTTGGCCTGGCAATGCTTGTTTCCCACGTCAACCAGTCGCTGGCGGACCACCATCTCAACCTGTTTGACTTCAACCTGTCGCTCTGGCGGCAGTTGACAGAAAATCACCCTGCCGGTGAATCGTATTTGAATTTCGTCTATAATAAATCACTGCAGTTTTACGATCCACAGGTCTATGACCGATTTCACCCGATTCAGAATCAGATTTATTTCCAGATTTCCCGGTTGTCGCAACAAGCCAGAACCTATATTGAAAAAGATGAGCTCGATCCGGGGTTGCAGGACATTCTTGAGCTGCAATCCCAAACCCTTCTGAATATCGATCCCCGGGTGATTGGTTTTTCGGTCATGTATCTGGATCAGCTCAACTTCACCCTCGCCCTGGCGAAATATACCCGGCGGCAGGTTCTGAACAGCGGTGTCCGGCTGGTTTTGGGCGGCGCCTCCATGCTGGCCCTGGATGCCGAGGCGTTGCTGGCGGCCTGCCCGTATATCGATGGCATCATCCTGGGAGAAGGCGAGGCGGGATTGACCGCTCTGCTGTCCGGGGAGAAAAACGAACAGATCCCCGGTCTGCTGGCTCGCACGGCCATGGGTATCGTGCGGAATAAACGCAACCAGAATGCGAGTGACAGTTTTTTCCTGACAGCCGATTATTCCCAGTATGCGCTGGCTGAATACTTCAATCCCGAGACGGTACTGCCGGTTGTTTTTTCCCGGGACTGCCAGTGGGGACGGTGTCGATTCTGTGCGCATAATTTTTCATTTTCCGGTTTCCGTCAGCGAACGGTCACCTCTTTTGTCGATGAGCTGGAGCAGCTGAACCACCAGTATGGTGTCCGGGTTTTCTATTTTGCGGATCAGTATATTTCAGCGGAAAACCTGGAGCTGATCGCCAGGGAAATCCTGTCCCGTCACCTGAGGATTGCGTATCATATCATGTGTCGTCCCGAGGCCTCCTACACCCTGGAACGGTTGCAGACGATCGCTCTTTCCGGCTGCAGATGGATCAGCTGGGGAGTTGAGTCCGGCTCCCAGCGATTGCTGGATCTGATCAAAAAGGGCACCCGGGTCAGTGACATTGAAACGGTCCTCAGGAACGCCGCTGCAGTCGGTATCTCGAACCTGGCCATGATGATTTTCGGATTGCCAACCAGCTCCAATATCGATCTCTGGCAGACATTTGCGTTGCTGGAAAAAACCCAGGACTACCTGGATGGGATTAAAGCAAGCTCCTATGTCCTGTACGAGAATACCTATTTTGCAAAAAAGCCGGAACGATTCGGGATGTCGGTCTCAGGTGCACAGAAACTCCTCAAGATCGGAAATACGGTCGTTCATTCCACGAAGTTGAACTACAGGGAGGTAAGCAGCAGTGGCAGCCTGAGACCTCCCTGTGGTGCCATTGAAGTGGCCGAATGGGAAAAAAGAACGGCCTGGATGAAAAAAATGGATTTTCTGGATAAACTGCCCTGCCAGCACTATCTGCTCTATGCCAACCATCACTATGAAACCCGGAAAGCCCCGGACGAACCTTTTCCCAGGTCCGCATAACAGTGCTGCCCCGCGGTATCCGCAGGTCAGGGTTAACGGGGGCACCAAAAACATGTGGGGGTGTGATCATAACCGCTTCAAGAGGTTATTTATTCAGAAAAACCCATGAATCCATCCTTGGCGCTCCTGGAATCCATCCCTGGCTTCCAGGGTTTTCTGAACAAACAACCTCTTTCCCCTTAGAAATACCCACACATATTGGGTGCACCCGGGTTAACGATCCGGTAGTCAGAACAGGGGCTGTCATGTGAAGATAGACGGATGGTCCTGGACCCGGAAAATGGGGGAAAAATTGACTCACGCAATCTCAGATCGACGACGGGTGCCAGGCAGTGTTAACTGAATAACAGGATAAAGGATGCTTCGAAAGCCGGTCATTGGATTGACGACCTACGGCAAAAAGGAGACGGGTGCTTACCACCTGCCGGCAGTATACATTGACTGTGTGCGGCGGGCGGGTGGGGTGGCCGTATTGGTTCCCCCGGATGCGGAAGGCGCCGGAAGTGTATATGAACGCCTGGATGGGGTTGTTTTTACCGGCGGTGGTGATATCAATCCGGATCGCTACGAGGGGGCTCACCATGAACAGATCTATAATATTGACGATGAGCGGGATGACGGCGAATTCAGAATCGCCGAATTCATCCTGGAGAAAAAGATCCCCACCCTCGCCATCTGCCGGGGGATTCAGGTATTGAATGTCTTCCTGGGTGGAACCCTTCACGCCCATATTCCCGAGGTTTACGGAGAAATAATCCGGCATCGCTTGTTGCCCAAAGTCGCCTGTGAACACGCTGTGACCATCATGCCGGGAACGCGGCTGGAATCGATTCTGGGTCAATCTGAACTGAATGTTGTTTCCTGGCACCATCAGGCTCTCAGGGATGTTGCGGGAGATATGGTGATTACGGCGCGATCCCCGGATGGTGTGATCGAAGGGATCGAAATTGACAGCCATCCCTGGCTGGTCGGTGTGCAGTGGCATCCTGAACTGTCGGCAAAAGAGGATCCTCTGCAGCAGCGATTGTTCAATAGACTGGTTCAACACACATGATCCTGCCGTCTGATCGTCTTTCCAGAATTCCCCTGGCACTTCCACCAGACAGGCGGCAGCTCTTTCACCGGGCCAACCCTCAACCGGGGTTGGCATCGGCGGGGAAGAGCTGAACGGATATCAAAGCGCGGCCCGGCGCTCCATCCATTGGGCATATGCGAGGATCGCCCGGATCTGGTTTGCGGCATCCAGGCCGACTTCCGCCAATACCTTTTCCGCCTGACCGCTGCCGCTGAAATGTCCATGGCTGAAGGCATGCAGGGACCGGCGGCGGCCCTCTGCAGACATGATCCAGCGATAGAGGGTCGGGAGTGTAAACTCGGTGATGCCCATGGCTTCCCGGGCCTGTTTTTCAGGATAAATCCGGTCCCGTTCCGCTTCCGGCAAGCGGTCGAACAGTTCGGCGCTGGCTACATAATAGATATTCATGTTCAGACCTTTCTGATCGAGCACGTCGATCACTTCCGTGGCCAGAATATGGCCCACGGCATTCCCCTGCAGCACGACCGTCCCGCTGTACTGGCGGCTGTCCGGGTCGGCTTTGCGCAGGGCATAGACCCCCTTGACCGCACTCGAGGCGGGTGGAAAGCCGAGTTTGGCGCGGTCAACCACCTTTTCCGAGGGGCGGGTGACGAAGGGGGCAATGACAGCGGGTCGCGCCTTCAGGGCGGTGATCAACAGGGGCCAGATCTCCTGGGTATCCCAGGGTGTGAGCGTGATCATGCTGGTTGAGGGAAAATTTTCCTGCAGCAGTTGCAGCGGCTGGGGATCCGCATGAGTGGGTCCGTCTTCACCGGTTCTGGGTCCGGCATGGGCGCAAATGATCACAAAGGGGTTGTATGGGTCGTCGCTGATCTTCCTGCGCGCTTCCTGGCCGATGGCGTGCAGCCGGGCGGAAACGTGCTGCAGTGCCGCGATAAAGGCCCCGTAGGAGGAGCCGACCCCCACGTGCCGGCCAAAGGCGGAAAGACCTGCCATAAATCCGCCCATGGCATCCTCGCAGATGCCGCCGATCCGGATCAGGCGGGCGTCGGGATTGGTTTCACAGTTGTAGTATCCTGGTGTCATCCCCTTGGCAAGGCTGGATATGCTGGTTGAACCAAAGAGATCCGCCGCGGAGCCGATAAAAGCACCTTTCGATTGTCGGTTCAGAAATCCGAATGTTTCCCCCAGCACCCCTCGCAGGGTCACCGAACTGCCGGGTTTCAACAGGAGCTCTGGGGGTGTCTGTTCCGGGTCCAGCGAATGGTCGGCGTAAATGGCTTTTAAATCGGGGACATTCACATGGGGTGTGCGCTTCCGTTCTCGCAGTCGCTGGCGGGAGCGATCCAGTCTTTCGGCCAGGAAGACGGCGGTTTCCCGCCGGGTTTCCATGGTCCGGCGAATGGTTTCAAGGCACTGGAAAAACGTATGTTCAATGTTTTCAGGGGATCGCTCTCCCTGGAACCTCGGGAACTGCACCTTAAAAGTCGTTTCGAAGGCTGACAATGACTGGTAAAACCCGTCCCCACAGAAATCGTGACCGGCGCCATGGGACACGGCGCCTTCCATGCCGTATTGCCAGCCTTTTACCGTTCGATAGACAATGGCCGTGGGCTGGTGGTTGGATATATGATTGCCGGCGATGTGCTGGGCCGCCAGAACCTGCGTGAAATCAAAGCCGTCTGGAACCTCGATCACATTCCAGTCATTGACCCAGGCCAGATCGAGGGGTGTCCACTGCACATACTCGCCATTGCTGGACCCTTCCAGGCAGACGGCATTTGAATCAATGGACGCCTGGTTCCAGTCGATGTGCATGACGATATTCCCCAGTTGTGCGGAGGCGGCGGTGGCCATTGCCTCCTGCACCCGCCCCGGTGTCAGTCCGCCCTCCCCTTCGATGATGTGGACCCTGGGAACATCCTCCCGGAAGGTGTCCATCGCGCCAAAGGCAAGTCCCACTGCGGTTGTCACGCCGACGCCGGAGGCCCCGGTTGCCAGCTGGACGAAAGGGGTCGCCGGTGTTGGATGCCCATCCAGAGGTTTCGCCGCATATTTCTTAAAGAGCGGCGTATCTGTAATGGGATTTCTGCGAAACCCCAGCAGATCCTCCAGTCGAAGCTGAAATGCCGGGGAGGGCAGTCGTTCCGGTTGTGCGATACGTACACACTCGTTCCGGAGGGCCCACATCGCATACAGACCCATGGCCTTGTGGCCGGCGGCGTAACAGATCCGGTCCGCATCTTCGGCATCCGGATCGGAGAAATCGTAGTCCATCGAGCGATACAGCAGGCTTTCCACAATCCTGCCGGACGAGATACTTCCCCCGGGATGACCCGATTTGGGCACGAAATTGAAGAGTATCCCGCAGAGTGTGCGATAGATCAGGTCTATGTCCGTCAATACCTCTATGAAACCCGGGGCAACATGAAACCGGTTTTCATCCATGGTCTTGACGACGTTGAAAAACTGACTTCGCCTGGGACTCAAACTGAAATCAGAAGCATTCACGGATTTCGTTGCAAACCCGGTTGGACCATTCAATTCTGTCATCCTGTTCTCCTGGTTGGACTCATCATCAATGTTCCCTTCTGGTGAAAAAAATCTGCGCAACCGTTTTTCTGTTTTACAGATTTACCGTTCACCCGGATTCCCTCCCGGAATAAATCGAGAGAGCGGGCTTCACCCCCAGGGCCCTGTCGGGTCCGGATTGCCGGTTTTCAATTGAGAGGGAGAGGTGTGAAAACCCCCGTTATTTTTCCCCATATATCACAGACATTCCATTTTGTGTCAACCGGTACAGAATTTTGGCATTTTATGGGAATGGGGCGGAGGGCTCCCCCGACATTGCATCGCAGGAGCCCTCCGCTGAGGCTAGTGAATCCGGGAGGTTGGGCTAGGCTGTAATCTTCTGGCGGATATCGTTGCGCAATTCGTTTTTCAATATCTTTCCAACCGGATTGCGGGGAATGATCTCCACAATTTCCAGTCTCTCCGGATACTTGTACTTGGCTATCCCGAGTTCCGCCATATGGGACGTCAGGTCACTGAGTGCCAGCGTTTCGCCCGGCATCGGCACCGCGTAGACACACATTTTCTCGCCCAGGATCTCATCCGGCATGCTGACAACGGCAACTTCCTGGACTTTGGGGTGGGACATCAGGTAGTTTTCGATCTCCTGGGAGCTGATATTGTAACCGCCGCGAATGACGATGTCCTTGCTCCGCTCGTAAAAAGAGATGTAGCCGTTCTCCTTGATCTGGAATTGATCCCCGGTCTTGAAAAACCCATCTGAGGTGAAACTTCTCCGGGTTGCCTCCGGATTCTTATAGTAGCCTGCAATCACCCCTGGCCCCTTGTAAACCAGCTCGCCAACATCACCGACCGCGGTGAGTTCCTTCTCTTCCGGATCGATGATTTTCACTTTAACAAAGCGGCTGGCCTTACTTTTCCATTGGCTGCCGGGTTTGCCAAACTGGGGAAAATGGTCCACCCGCTTTTCCATTTCAGGTGTATCCTCCAGACCCGAAACAATACCGGTTCCTTCATTCTGACCCCAGGTATTGCCGGTATCCACATCCCAGCGTTTTTTGAACTCCTGCATGGCTATCAGGGAGGGTTGTGCAGATCCCACCGTAATGCAACGCAGGGAACTCAGATCAAATTTGTCCACCAGGGGATGTTTGGCGATGGCATTGGCAACCGCCGGTACCAGCAGGGTATAGTTGACCTGCTCCTGGATGATCTGCTGGATGAAAATACCCGGGTCAAATGGATGGTGGAGCACGATCTTGCCGCCGAAAATGGTCCAGGGCATCAGTACGGTTCCCACGGAAGCCATATTGACCAGCGGGCCGGCTGTCAAAAAGGTATCCCCGGCTTTGAACCCGGCTGCTCCCTGCAGGTATGACATCCCGGCCCAGTTATTATGACTCAGCGGACATCCCTTGGG
>JAHJRI010000123.1 GCA_018830885.1 bacterium
AAAGGGTTGATGTTTCAAGAACCTGGGAAGCCATGGATGGCTTCCAGGAGCTCCATGGATGGACTCGTGCGTTTCTTGAAAGATCAACCCTTTGGTGCGGGTAAGCTCGATAATTTTAATTAATCAAGGTGCCCTTAAGTCAAACCGGGGGAAGTATCCGGTGAAGCTGTTGATGAAGATTCAGCCGAAGGATGGTCTCGGTGACAGGAGTCGAGATCCCGGTCCGGAACGGCTGCGGATAACAGCCAACACTGGTTGATAAAACCCGGGGTCCCTGGGACCGGACGGGTCTCCGGTTTCAGGCGGAGAGATGCGGCCCATCGGCGCATCGCATAAAAAACGGGATCATGGGATCCGGTAAATCCAGAGAAAAAGGGGCAACATGCTGAACGAAATTATGGTGGATCTGGACAGGCTTCTCGTTCAGGTAGCGACGGTGGCCGATGGCACCCTGACGGGCAAGGCACTCGCTGTCAACCGGATACTGGAAGCGGAAGCTCCTGAAAAAACACTCTATCTGACCGGGTACACCCCCCTGGCCGCGGCGGGGCTCGGTTTTGCCGGGAAGCTCAATCTATACGGGATCAGCCTGCTGGGAAACAATCTCCAGGGGAGCCGCTCGGGGGGTATCATCAGCACCTATCTGACCCGGCTTGGCATCATCGGAATCAAAATCACCGGGATGGCTCAGGAGCAGCATGTTTTATATATTCAAAAAGACGGCACCTGCCGACTGCTGCCCCTGTCCACCTATGGAAATGGGATTTCCGGCACCTTTGAACTTGCCCGGCGCCTGTATGGACGGTACGGGGAGGAGATCGCCATGGCTGTCACCGATCCCATGTCCACCGGTTTCAGCTACAATGCCGTTGTCTGTAATGCCGCCAGGGGATACCTGCCGCAACGGGTGGCAGGACGGGGGACCCCTATTTTTGGGCAAAACGGTCTGGTCGGGGTCGTTGTGGAAAAAGCGAATGCGCCCCTGCATCGTCCCGAATATGACAAAAAGGAGATGACCCGGCTCCTGAGACAGATCCACAAATCCAGGGCCAATATCACGCTCACCGGGAGTGCCGACCCCGACCAGCCACTGCTGGGAGGGACCTATGGATCGGCAGCCCGGTTCCGGTTTGACCTGGGACACGGCCTGACCAACCTCTTCCGGGACGCCCATGTCCCGGACGCATTTTTCGATGCATTGCTGCCAGACACCATCGTGCAGGAACAGGTCGACCGCTCCCGGCAGAGCGGGATCAAGATCAGCCGCCACTCCTGTCTGCCCGGCTGTCCCAACAGATGCAGCCAGATGGTGATTCTGGCGGATGGCCAAAACGGCTTTCGCAAGGCAAAGGCCGGTGAGTGGGAAACCTACCAGGGTCTGATCAATCTGGGTGTTTTCAAGAACACGGTCGACATCACCTCCCGGGTGATCGAGCACTCCAATAATTTTGCCTGCGACCATATCGAAGGGCTGGTCACCCTGGCGGCACTGGCACTGGTTTCTGAGACAATCCGCGACACAGGAGTCCGGTACGGGGATGGGGATTCCGTCATGCAGGCCCTGGATGAAGCCGTCACCGGTGAAACGGAACTGGGTCGGCTGATCCGGAAAGGGGCCCGGGCTGTCGAACAACATTATGGTCTCAAACGCCATTTTACCGTTGGCGGTCATGCGCTGCCGTTTCACAATGGGCGCAGCATCCTGCAGACCGGCATTGGTCTCTCCTGGACCTATGGCCGGCATGGCGAATCCTGTGCCGGTCCGGGTCGGCATAATTTTCTGGGCATCCCCTATGATGCGGCAGACCGGACCCAGAATCCGGAACAACTGGTGTTGAACACCATCCACGGCATGATTCTGTATGGGGCGATGGATGACCTGGGACTCTGCTTCTTCATGGGTCCGAGTGTGGACAGCCTGGTAGATAATGCGCTGCTGCTTTCCTGTATGGGGATCCCCGCCGATCCAGGGGAGATGATCAGGGCATCCGCCGGAGGCCTGCAGCAGATACACACCTTCAACAGCCAGAGGGGCGTCAGGATTCAACCCCTGCCTGAGGTTTTCTACGATAAACCAACCCACGGCAATACGCAGACAGACAAGAATGCCGTCGCATTTACGGTCCCTTTTGACGTCATCCGGGATTTTGGGGCAAAGGTCCTGCAGGATGCAGCCGACGGCCGGACAACCATTCCCGCTGCCGTGCTGGAAAAATCCAGATCCCGTTATGGATGACAAGGGGCAGATAGGTCAAGAGAGGGGTCAGGTCCGCTTTTGACCTATTCCCCGCCTTTAACGACACTATTGCCATGCTGCCAGACCGGATCCCATCCGAATCTCTCCAGATCCACCCGATCCTTGTCGTTGAAAACCACCCCTTCCGCTTCGAGCAGGTGACGTTGAACCAGGTCTCCTCCCGGAAAGCTCCTGGGGCTGACGCGCCCCTGCCGGTTGATCACCCGATGCCAGGGGATATCGTGACCCTCGGGCAGCGCGGAGAGCGCATATCCGACCTGCCTGGGGGAACACCGACCGGCGATGCCGGCGACCTGTCCGTAGGTGGCCACTTTTCCTGCTGGTATGTTACCCACCACACTGTAAATTCGCTGGTACATCGATGGCCGTCTGCTCTGCAACAATGGTTTTCTCCGGGTTGATTTCAAGGATGGCAGGTTTCTGAGGTCGGTTTGCGCAAAAGAATTTCATCCCGCCAGGGCATCCGACAGTCCCGAACTTCTTTCGGTTCGGCGCAGGACGGCTTTGACAAAAACCTTTTCCTCGCCCCATATTTCCACATAATCCCGGGCCCGGGTGATACCGGTGTAGATCAGTTCACGGCTCAACACCGGGATGTCCTGGTCCGCCAGGATGAGCAGCACGCGGCTGAACTCGGACCCCTGGCTTTTATGAATGGTCATGGCAAAGGCGGATTCATGTTCCGGCATTCTGGCCGGAGCGATTTTCCGGTACCGGTTTTCCCCCAGGTCGAAAAAGACCTTCAGGCGGTTGTCGTCCTCACTGTCCGGCAACGCAACCCCGATATCGCCGTTGAACAGCTGCAGTTGATAATCGTTGCGGGTGATCATGACCGGTCTGCCCGGGTACCAGGGCGAGTCCGCCGGTATCTGTCCGGCTTCCGCCAACAGGGATTCTACCAGCCTGTTGATGGCGACGGCACCGGAGGGACCATTCCGCAGCGCGCAGAGAATCCCGAAACGTGAGACATTCTGGAACGCCTGTGCGGGTGACCGTGGTTCAATCACACGTCGGGATACCTGCCGGAAGATCTCTTCGAGACGGGGTTTCAGCTCGCCGGGCGCAGGGATCCGTTTCCAGCCGAGATCTCCGGCGGATCCCTGACGAAGCAGCGCCAGGCTCTCCTCCGCCTGGCCATCGTTAATCAGCATACTCAGCTGGCCGATGCCGCTCTTTTCGTCAAACCGGTAGCTTTTCACCAAGTTGACGATGGTATGGCTGAGTGGCGACGACTTCTGACGACCGGATGGCCCGGGGTCAAAACAGATATCGCCCAGCACCGAACCCGATTCCACTGAAGAGAGCTGATTTTTGTCACCCAGCAATATCAGTCGGCTACTGGGCTTCAGTGCTTCAACCAGTTTGCTCATCAAGGCCAGGTCCACCATGGAGACCTCGTCAACGATGACGCAATCGTGGGGCAGGGGATGGAGACGGTCGTAGCGGAAGCGGGGCGAGTTTTTGATACTCCCCAGCAGGCGATGGATGGTCGACGTTTCCGTGGGAATGGCGGATAGAACCGTTTCGGAGGCGAGCACGCTTCGGTCAAGCTGGTCCAGGGATGAGCGGATGGATTCCCTGAGCCGGTTGGCAGCCTTTCCGGTAGGGGCCACCAGGGCCAGTTTCAGGGGAATATCGCCTGCCTGCTCCAGCAACAGGATCAGGATTTTGAGAACCGTTGCTGTTTTTCCGGTTCCCGGACCGCCGGTGATGATACAGAGATTTTTTTCCAGGGCGGTTCGCGCCGCCATCGCCTGCATATCCGGTGCGGTGTTGTTTCCGGGAAAAAGACGGTTGAGTCCGGATGTCAGCAATTCCCGGTCCAGGGTTGTAGGCTGCCCTTCAATCCGCTGCCGGATGCCGGCTGCCAGATCGTTTTCATATTGCCAGTAACGCAACAGGTACAGACGTGGAGCCCTGTCGGTATCATCCAGAATCAGCGGGGTTTTCCCACCCGGTTTGCCAACCACGGGGCTCTTCCGCAGCATTTCGACCCAGCTCTGCAGGGGCGGACAGATCGGCCCCGGAACCGGGTTGCTGAACCCTTTCAGGACCGGGGTTTCCGCATAGTCCGCCAGGTTCAGGCAGACATCGCCCCGTTCAGCCCGGTAACTGACAAGGGCGCAGGCCAGGTAGAATTCCGGATCGCGGCTGCCGGACAGTTTCAGCATCAGGTCGGCAAAATATCGATTGATGGCGCTGAATTCCGTTCGGGAAAAAAGCGCACGCATAAGATCTGTTTCCATGAATCGGTTACCCTCCTCCCCCGAGATAGGTGGACAGGTCTTCAATCAGTTCCCCGCAGCCAGTCATATCGTCCCTGAAGACGCCGAAACGCGATTCCGGATCCCCCTGAATCCCGCGCAGAAAAAAATAGAAGACCCCCCCGAAGTGCGTCCTGAAATCATAGTCGAGCAGATTCAACCCCAACCAGCGGTGAAGCGCAACGGAGTAGATGATATACTGCAGCACAAAGGCGTGACCGATCATGTATTCCTGCAGGACACCGGGTTGATAATCGACTGCCCTGTCCCCCAGGTGGTTGGTTTTCCAGTCGACAATGGTGTAGCGACCGTTATGGTGAAAAATCAGGTCAATAAATCCCTTCATAAATCCCTGGATCTCGTTGAGACTCAGGCGGGAGAGGGTTCTGGAAAGCGTCTGCGCAGTGGGGAGGTTTCGATAGGATCCCAGCACATCCGCAATACCCTGGGACGTGACAGGTCCCTGGGGAAAATAGAATTCCATCTCGCTGATCCGCGCTTCCAGCGCCAGATCCCGCAGACGGAATGGACTGTGTGGTTTTTCCTCCGGGAACAAGCGCAAGGAGAGCACCTTCTCAACCAGCTCCAGCGCCACCGGCTGCCAGCGGGTATCAAAATCATATTGCTGCAGCGTTTCAGCCACCAGTTGGTTGATGACCCGGGGATCGGTTTCCTGAAAATCCAGTTTTTCAAAAAGCTCATGAAAACAGTTCCCGGTTTTGGCGCCACCCGGCATGGAAAACATGGTCAACGCAGCGTCGGGGGTGTCTGTCCGCAGGTCCCTCAAGTTCAATGGGGATGACTCCTTTTGCCGGTCATGGTCGGGAAATTCCACATTGACAGCCGTTTTGGAGGAGAATCCGGAAAAACTCGATATCCCCCAGTCGAGTTTATAAAATCCCCTGAAGACAGGGCACCCGAGTTCCGGGACGGTTTCCGGACGGGTGGGAACGTTTTCTGCAGCGATGTCCGGCAGGGTCTGCAGTTGAATGGTGCCCCCGGCTCTCGCTTCCAGTTCACCGAGATCGGACCGGATCCTGTCACTTTCCGGCCGACCCTTGTGAAACAGGTAGGCCATGGCGGAATCGCCGGTCTGATTGATGTCTCCCCAGACCAGGTAACACCGGTGTTTGGCCCGGGTCAGGGCCACATAGAGCAGCCGGATCTCTTCTGCCAGGATCTCCTTTTTTGCCTGCTCACGGTTGGTTTCCAGGGCAGGGGAGCCCAGGTCCAGGCTGAGCGCATTGTCATCCAGGGAATCGTGGTAGAAGACCTGAGTCACCGGAGCAGATCCCCAGGAGAAGGGGCAGAAAACGATGGGAAACTCCAGGCCCTTGCTGGCATGGATGGTCAGCAGCCGGACAGCATCCGCATCGGTTTCCAGCCGGATTTCCGTTTCATCGATCTCCCCGGCCGGAGATAAAAGGTGTTTTTCGGCCCATTTCAGCAGTCCGTGCATCCCGAAGCGGTTGTTGGTTTCCGCTTCATGCAGCAGCTCGACCAGATGCAGCAGGTTGGTCAGCTTTCTTTCGCCTCCCTCCAGTTCCAGGAGACGGATTCGAACGCCTTCCCTGCGGATAAACTGCCGCATCATCCCATAAAAGCCTGACTCAGCCCAATGCTGGCGGTAGGTCTGAAATTTTTCCAGGACCTTTTCCCAACTGCTGTCATCGGTCCCGTAGGTGTGGATCTCTTCGCCACTGACGCCCATCAACCCGGTTGCCAATGCGTTTCTGACCCTTGTTTCCGATCCCGGATCGGCCACGGCCTTCAGCAGGATCAGCATGTCAGTGAACTCCGGGGCGTCGAAAACGGAGGCCCGGGTGTTGAGCACACTGGGTACGGAGCGTTCTCGCAAAGCCTGCTGCATGGCTTCTGCTTCCTTGTGTTTCCTCACCAGGACCGCGATATGGGACGGCGCCAGCGGTATGGCGTCCCCGGTGATTCCCCGGGTCAGCACCGCTTTCCCCTGGCGGCTGAGATTGAGCAAACGGGCAATTTCCCCTGCCACCGCTTTGGTCACCCGTTCCTGGGCGGCCGGCTTCAAGACGGTCTTCCCGTCTTCATCAACCACCCATAACTGGAAGGGAACCGCTGGTTGACCATCGAGAAGCAGCCCGCGATCCGGATTTTTCTCCGCGCCGATAGCTGGGAAAAAGCCGATTTCCTGAAACAGGAAGGGATTTTGATGAAAACCAAAGACCGTGTTGATCGCCTGGACCAGATGACTGTCCGAGCGCCAGTTTGTTTCCAGGGTATAGGCGTGTTCTGTCTCCTGCTGGGCGGACAGATAGGCAAAAATATCAGCCCCCCTGAAATTGTAGATGGACTGCTTTGGGTCGCCGATGAAAAAGACCGGGTGTTGATCATTGCTGAAAACAGTCCTGAAAATCTCGAACTGAACGGGATCGGTATCCTGAAACTCATCGACCAGCGCCACGTGGTATTTTTTCCGGATCTGGTCCGCCAGTTTCTTCCCCGACGGCCCCTGCAGGGCATCCCGCAGGTTCCTGAGCAGGTCGTCGAACGAAATAAGGTTGCGCTGCGCTTTTCTCCTTTTCAACTCCTCCCGGGTGGTGTCAATCAGCTTTTCTTCCAGCCGGACACCGATGCTTTTCAACAGGGGGTCCAGATCCTGGCAGATGTGAAAAACCGGATGGTCCGGAGGCGCCGATTTTTGATTGAAATACCGGCTGAGGGTCTCCAGGGAAAACCGAAACAGATCTTTTGGCGCCAGAAAAGGATTTCCGGCGCTGACATAGGTGTCCATCTCATCCAGCCATTTGGGAACGTTCTTCTTGTTGTAGGGATTATGAGTCAATCCGGGATGACGGATGAGAATCTCCTCCAGGTCTGTGCGCGTATGTGTCCATATTTCGGCGAGTCCGGTAAAAAGAGTTTCAGCGGTCTGCCGGATCGTATCCAGATCAGCCGGTTCGAGACCGGTTACGATTTTGTTCAGGGGTCGGGCCAGAATCGACACCAGCGTTCGGGTCAGCTGCTCAGGACTGCCCAGGCTGTTCAACAGGTAGGCCGCAAAATGCTCAGAGCACCCGTACATCTGGTGACGCCAGAAGTCCTGGACGATTTCGAACAACAGATCCCGTTGATCCTTGATAAATTCGGTATCGAACCTGGAACGGCTCTCGAAAGCGTGATCCAGCAGCACCCGGTGACAGAAACCATGGATGGTAAAAATCTTCGCCTCGTCAAACCGGGTCAGCGCGTCTCTCAGTTCTTTCAGAGATTGCCGGGAATCGGGGCTGCTTTCGAAAAGAAACTGGATAACGGGTTCAATCTTGGTATCGACGACGACACCGGTTTCAAAGACTGATGCCGTCTGGTGAATTTTGTCCCGGATCCGCTCCCGCAATTCCGAGGTGGCCGCTTCGGTAAAGGTGACCACCAGGATGTTTTCCACCGACATCTTTTTTTCCAGCAGGAGTCTGAGGAAGATGGCTTCGATGGTATAGGTCTTTCCCGTACCGGCACTGGCTTCGATCAGGTTCCGACCGACAAGGGGAGCGTGCAGCAGATCAAATGGCGTGACGGTTTTTTTCATCTCTTTTCAGCATAGTGGGCAAACACGGGCATCAGAATCGATCTGGAAACCGCGGCAAATGCATCGTTCAATGGCTGTGTATGGCCAAAGCAGCGGGCAAATGCAGGGTCATCCTGCTCCCCGTATAGATCGCTTCCCACCCATTTTTTCAGTGCCTGGCTCATGGCCTTTTCAGGGGTTTTTCCTGTCAATGCCTCCACATACGCAGCTGAACTCTGGGGGAAAAATGGCAGCGGTCGGCGCAGACCCGCCCAGTAAATCTCCAGCAACGCATTCAGGTGGGTCTCCGGACTGGTGACCGGACTGGCAGTCAGGATTTGAACGGCACCGGCCTGGTTCAGCCCCACCAGGATACTCTGCCGGTCCCCTGTGTCAGGAACGAGATGGTTGAACAGCAGCCATTCGAGCCAGCTGGCGATCCTGTCTTTTGTTTTGATTCTGGCAAAGCGGTATCGGATCAGACCTGCCGGACGGACAGGGTCGATTTTTCCCTGAATTTGAAATCTCCCCAGTACCAGATCAACAGCCAGTGGCGCCAGCGGCGGCGTCTCAAGATAGGGTTTCAGGATTTCCACAAACCGGGTGGCGCTCTCCTGTTCCTGGTTGAAACAGACCCTGCCGACGGTTTCCGGCGGGAGTACCCCGGTAGCCTGTATATAGCCCAGCACCGTTTCCGGCGGGTGGTTCAGCAGTTGACTGTCAACCAGCATCTGATCCAGGGCATATTTATCCAGTCCGGACAGTTGAAAGGGCTCCGTCTCTTCCACAACATCCGTCTCGTCTGCCAGGGAGAGTCCCAGGCGCTGCCTGAGCAGGTAGCGGCAGGGATTGTCGAAAAAGGAGACCAGTTGCTCAATGGTGACGGTCTTCCAGCGATCGTCCGGTTCCGGAATCTCACTGACAAAAGGAGCCTGTTTCCTGGAAGCTCCCTTCAGAAGAATCCTGGCCGCATCCAGGTTATCGCCGGAAAAACTGGTCAGCCGGGCGTCTCCTGCAAAATATGCCGGGTTGAAGGCCTGGAGGGGATGTCGGGTGATGACCTGTCCCAGGAGGCTGTTTCCCCCTTCCCCCCCCATGGCTTCAAGATACTGAATCAGCTCGCTGACCAGGGCGGAGGGGGGGATGGTGCTGTTGTCCCTGATACTCTGGCCGATGTAGCTGATATATAGCGTATCCCGGGCTGAGATGATGGCTTCCAGGAACAGGTAGCGGTCATCCTCCTTGAGGGAACGATCGCCGAGCCGGGGATGCATGGCCATCCGGTCAAAGCTGAGGGGCTGACTCTGGCGGGGAAACGACTGTTCGTTCAAGCCCAGCAGGGCGACCACCCTGAAAGGAATACTGCGCATGGGCAGCATGGAGCAGAACGTGATTCCGGCACCGAGAAACCCGAAGCCGGTAGCCCCCTGTTCCAGCTGTTGGGACACGTAATCGTGGATCACCTCAAAATCCACTTTCCGTGTAAAACCGCTTTGCGTCTGGATCTTTGCCAACCCGTGAAATACGTCCCGCAGTACCTGCAACTCATCTTCCCAGGCCTCCTGGTCTGCAAAAAAAGTCCCGACCATGCGGTTCAGGCAGTCCATCCATTCATTGAGAGATCGGGATTTGTCGAGCAGCAGACTGCCCCGATCGGACTGGTCGGATCCTTCTTTCTCCGGAGCAGACTGAACCAGGGACCGGAGATCGGAGAAGAGGCATAAAAATTTCCCCAGCAGGATCCCCTGACTGCCTTCAATCCTGTCAAAAGGCAGAATCCCCTGGTAGGGGATGCCAGCATCCGGCATAGCCAGCCCCAGCAGCAGGCGGTCCAGACCAAATTCCCAGGTGTTCTGGTGGATCCGCGGGGTTCCTGCCGCCTCCTTATGGGTCTGATCGATGCCCCAGCGGATGTTGACTGACGTCAGCCAGTCCTGCAGGAGCGTTACATCGCTGCTTTTCAGATCGTACCGGGTGAGAATGGCCTCCGCTTCCAGCAGATCGAGTATTTCAGATATCCTGAACCGGCTGCCGGAAAGTGCGAGCAGTTTGAGAAACCACTGGATGACCCTGCTTTCCTGGTAGTAATTTCGATCCGCGATGGAAAACGGCAGCCGGGGAGTCCGTTCGCCGGCACCTGTAAAAACCGCCTTGATCAGCGGGGCATAGAGATTGATATCCGGGGCCATGACGAGGATCTCGCCCGGTTTGAGAGCCGGGTTGCGACTCATCAGAAGCTGCAGCTGATCATGCAGCACTTCTATTTCCCGCATCCGGCTGTGACAGGCGTGGATCTGCAGGGACCGGTCATCGGCGCTGGTCCCCGGCAGCAAACCACCTTCCCTGCTCCGGTTCACCAGATGAAACATGTCTGACTGGATCCGGCCCAGCAGATGTCTCTCAACGGGTTCGCAGAAAAACTCCTGCTCCTGCACCCTATCAAAATCACCCGCCAGCAGCAGCTGGAAAAAACTGCGACCGGTCCTGCCAAAGGATGCCAGGAGGGGGTTTCCCTCTTCCATGTGCAGCATCTCTTCGGTCAGGGACAGGTCTGTCTGTCGCTTCATCCCCCTGGCCATCTCCTTTTGGGACATGATATCCCCCCAGTATTTCCGGGACGGGTTGAGAAAATAGAGATGAATATCGATGACATGGGATAAGGCTGCCAGAACTTCAATATGCAGCGGTGGCAGGGAGGTGATCCCGAAGACGGTGATGCGCTCGGGAAATGAACCGGTGTCGGACATGCCGGCAGCCATCCGTTCAAAAAATGCCATGCGCTGCGCCGGCAGATGGATTTTCAGACCGTTATTCAGCAGGGCACGCCATAAATCGGACTGCCAGCCATCCTTTTCCCCGCTGTCCCAGTCCATGATCATTTCAGGCCGGTACATGCAGTATTGATCGAAGAGATAGGCGATCTTGCGGGCCAGCTGGAAGGCTCTGATCTGGCTGAGTTGTCCGTCCTCCAGAAGATAGTGTTTCAGATCCCTGAACCCTTCATGCTGTAACTCCCCGGGGAGCAGGTCCATGATCTTCCAGGCAACCATCTCCCGGTCGAAAAGATCCGCTTCCGGGTGTGGCGGCACCACGTGTTGAAAAATCTCGTTCAGGAGCTGGTTGGGAAACAGAAAGCGGGTATGCGCCAGTATCCCGAGCTGTTCCGCCAGACGCAGCGAAATCCAGCGTTTCATCCCCAGGCTCTGAATCACAATACGTTCCGGTTCGAAAATGTGCGTCGGGCGGTTCGCCTTCAGCACCTCTCCCAGGACCGTTACCAGACGCAACTGGTCATTGCTCGTATATAGGTGGAACCCAGCCATTTCAGTTTAATAGAGATATTTTTCCCGTCAGACAACCGGCAGCATAATCCGGCAGATACAACAGACCCCGCTTCCGGCTACACCGAAAAGGGGACACCCGATTGTCTGATCGCATCGGAGAAAAGTCCGCCTTTGCGGGAAATCAGGGGGATGGCGCCGGAATTCAGGTGTTGTTCGCTCCAAGCATAGCCGAACCGGTTGAAGATTGTAAACCGGAACTCCGGGGCATTGAACTGACAGGCTTCCTGACCGGACCACCCCGCATGTTGATCTCCGGGACGGGTGGTTTTTCCTGTGGATCAGTCGGCCAGGTTTTTCCAGAGGTTGATCATGAAATCCTGAACATTGGTCAGGATGGCCACCGCCTGTGCTGAACCCCGATTGGCCAGTTTGTCGGCACTGAATTCGGACATATCGACGATATAAAAATAGACCGGGCGGATAACGCCGTCATCCATGACCCGATAGCTGGGCGTCATATTGCCGAAGGCGATCGAATGCAACTGGGTTGCCAGTGTGATGACGGTGGTCGCTTTTCTGGCATGGTGACGCATTTCATCCTGTGCGGCATAGACATTGGCAATCACTTCCGGCAGAGGTCCGTCATCCCGGATGGATCCAGCCAGCACATAGGGCACGCCCTTCTTTTCGCAGGCATGGATGATCCCGTCCTTGAGGTCGACCTGCTCGATCGCTTTCGAAATCGAACCCGCCTTGCGGACCTGGTTGAGGATATCGAGGTGATTATAGTGCCCCAGCGGCTGCAGTTCCTGGGTATAAATATCCTGACCCAGACCCGTTCTGAAATGGGCGGCCTCCAGATCATGGGTTGCCAGCGCATTTCCTGCAAGCAGCGCATGGCAGTAACCATCCTCAATCAAGCCCTGCATGGCATCCCGGCTGTCTTTGTCGAAAGCCACGGCCGGCCCCAGTACCCATGCAATATATCCCTGCTCCCGGTCGTTGCGCAGCACCTGGTAAAGCTGGTCATAACTCCTGGAAAAAGGGGTCTCCCGGGTACCGCGGGTTCGGAAGGAAAATTTGTCCCCCGATGCGTGGCGGGCCTCGTCAAAACCCTGTGTGTAAACGTAGATGCCCTCTTCTCCATTCTCGGTGCGACCCACGACCACGGCATCGCCTTTTTTTAACCGCCTGCCTTCGACAATATCCAGTTGCTCTCCCTTCAGGACCATCACGCAATCCATACGGTTCTCCCTGGCCAGGAGCCATTTCCCGTTGCCCAGGTGGATATATTCCGGGTGATTGGACGTCCCGTGGAAATTATCCGGGGCCACACCATCGGCAATGACCTTTTCGGTTTTCACAACAGGGGCCTGGGCCAGCCCGGGGGCTGAAAAATCGGGAGGTCTGAATTGGGGTAGGGTCAAGGTCATGGGTCACTCCGGTGAATGGGTTGAATTTCGGTAACTATTCAGCATGAGTACCGCTAGTTAAGCTGATACCTGTATGTGATTGAACTCATTCTCGACGGCCGTCCATGGCCGTCTTCCGAGGGCGGTCGTTGACCCGGCCTCCTGGCCGGGTTTAATCACTCCCAATCCGTTTAATCACACACAGGTACCAGCTTCCAATGCAGAAAAGTGGTGAATGGATAACAATTTCGGTACCTATTCACCTGTATACGCCCCAAAGGTATTGTGTTTCAAGAAACGCATGAATCCTCCTGGAGCTCCTGGAAGCCATCCATGGCTTCCAAGGTTCTTGAAACGCAATACCTTAGGGGCTGAGCGAAAATTGAACTGAATAGATACCAATTTCGTTGTAAAACTGTCATGACACCAGGGTCATGACGATGGCTGAAAAAATGGTGGTACCGTCTGCAGAGCGCAAAAAAGAATGGGAAAAAGCCTGCGCTGCAGGCAGACCCGGTTTCTTTTCTACGAATCTTCACCGAGGGACAGTTCCCAGTAAATCACATTCTGCAGCGGATTGTGGTAATAGGCATCCACCTGCCTGAATCCCAGGGATTGGTAGAGTCCCATGGCTGCCGTCAGAGATTCCAGCGTGTCCAGACGCATCCGTTTGAACCCCAGCCTGAGGGCTTCCGCGATGACAACCGTCGCCAGCTGCTTCCCCAATCCAATCCCCCTGAACCCCGGTCGGACAAAGAGTCGTTTCATCTCGCAGGTGGCATCGTCCAGGGTTCTGACAGCCACACAGCCGGCAGCGGACCGGTTTTCGAGGGCCAGAAACAGCGCGCCGCCAGGCGGGGCGTATTTCCCCGGCAGCGTCGCCAGCTCCTCTTCAAACCCCTGGAAGCAGAGATCAACATTCAGAAACCGTTCGTATTCGCGAAAAAGGGATCTGATTTCATTCAGATGGGGCGATGTCTGGACACTGATGATCTGCATAACAATCAATACCGGAAAGAAATGTGAAGTGTAAACGAGCGATTTTTACCGGGTGTTCGACTTGAATTTTATCACCTGACAGCTTAGACTGACAACACCATTTGGATCCGTTATCCAGATTTTAATCCGGTAGGTCATGTTTCAAGGGGTGAAACGGATACCCCTCATCTACTCAAAGGTCCAGTGGAAAGCCACCGGATTTGCCGTTAAATTCAAGGATACGCTCCGGCAATAGCAGCAAACAGCGTTTTTGCCGCAACACTCGGTACCATCAGCGAAAACAGCCGGGTTGACAGTGGCAGTTCTTCAGTCAGTCCAAAAACCGACTGGAGCACCGTCCCGGGCCAATATTCGAAACCGTTGCATGAATATTATGGAATCATCCACACATACCATCGGCCTCGCGTTCACAACACCACCATCCGGACATGATGCACGCCCCTCTTCCGATAACGGCTCGTTCTGGATGACATCCGGACGCAGGCGCTTGTGCCTGGGCAACCTGATCATCGTCATTTGTCTGCTGCTCGGGTCGCGACCCCTGGCTGCCCTTGAACTCTATTCCATTCTTCATAAACAGTGCGAAGCCCAGACGGGACTGATCATCCATGTGGACGGGACGAACGTCTACCAGGTCAATACCCAGGGCCAACTGGCAGTTATACCCCGGGAAGGCATTGAGCATATCCTGGTATACAATACCATCGACAACCCCTTTTCCCGGTTGAACCTGCCGGGTGGTCTCTCCGAATATATCAGGGAGGTGCAGGTGTCGTCAGACGATGAGATCGTCTTCACCGGATGGCCCATCCGATTCATCGATGAGCTGATTGTCTTTTTCGATCTGGAAGGAAAAACCCACCTCGTGCATACGGATGCCATTCAGAAGTTTTCCAGACCGATACTGGAGAATCCGCAGGTAAAAAACATCGATCAGTTTCAGCGGATGAGCTTCGGTTTTGGCAGCAATCTGCCCGCATGCGTCAAAACCGAATCTTCTGCCGGGATGGTCATTCAGCCCACGCGGATGCTGAGCGATCAGATCAAGATTCAGAAGTTTCTCTCGATCTATCATGACGGTTTTACAAAACTGAAACGACTTCAGAAGCGGACCGTCTTTTATGCACGGCCCTACCTGTTTGACAAGAAAACCAAAATCGCACTGGTCGTGATCCGGGACGACTTCCAGGAGGAATTTTCCGCCGGGCTGCCACTCTATTTTCAATGGCCGACCGGAAAGACCTTTGGACCCCAGGGATTTCTGGTCGTCGGGTTGAAACCGATTGAGCATCTGCCCAGTGTCGAACCGGTTTTCGGATTGCGGTTTGACGGGAAATACCATTTTTTGACCGCATCGTTTGCCGGGAATCCGTTTGCCTTCTCTGCCGGCAGTCACTTCATGATCAAAAACCGCTTTTTCATGGAGACCTATTTTTCTAAAAAAAGTGCCGATGATCTGCTGTTTCTGCCCCAGTTCAACCAGGTAGCCTATACCGGTCTTGAATGGGGGCCCTATTCGGTCTCAGCAGGGTATTACTATCCTTTGTTCGGTATCCAGGGCAACGGTATTTTCAGGGAACTCCCTTCAGACAGTGCCTCTCCGATCGTCAAGCTGCAGTACACCGGACCGGATTTCAAAGTCAATCTCGTTGGCTCCATCATCACCATGGGATCCGAAGATCCCGACGCGGAAAATATCAACCTGATCTACGCAGATGAAATGTCCCTCGCATCCTCCCGCACAGGCCGCTCAACACTGCTGGAGACCCAGATCGAGCGTTTCAGCTTCGATTCCAGTTTTGTCCGTCTGAACCTCGATGTCGATCTGACACCCGAAGCCAGCCTGGGCATCAGCGAAGTCGTCATCCTGGGAGACTATGCGGAGACTATTTCAGGGGTGCCTTACAGACTTCGGTTCGACCATTTTATTACATCTGTGAACGTTCAACAGGAGTTTGGGGAGAATGTCGCACTGAAAGGGTATCTGAACTACTACTTAAGAAACTACCACTCCCAATTGAGTCAACATAAAAGCAACCATGAAGAAAACAGGTTCTCATTTTCCGTGGCCATCGAGTTTATTCTCTAAAGCGGGACTGATACTGCTGGCGGTGCTGGCATGGGGTGCGCTGCCGTCAACCGTTCACGCCATCAATGTATCCGCCGTCTATTCCTCGGCGTGCCAGAGGGATATCGGCATCATCATTGAGGTGGACAACGCGAAAATCCGGTTATTGACCCTGGACGGCGCCATCAAGCGTATCGACCGGTTCAATATCATCTACATGGCCTATTACCCGGTAGGGGACAATCCGGTAGCCCGGGTCCTGTTTTCTGAAGATGCGGGCCTGACAGTGATTAAAACGGTTTACAAAGGCCAGGTCGTCGACCTGGTGAAAGGCTGGATGATCGATGCGGCCGAGGACCGGATCTCGTTTCTGACCCTGAAGGGCAATGAAACCGTGCTGGACAACAAGGACATCTGGGATATTGATCGGGTACCCATGACAGGTGAAATCCATTTCCCCGGTGCGGCGCAGCAGACGTACCGGTTTGTGCATCCCTATCCCTTCATGACCTGCAATAATATTTCCGGACCGTCAGCGTCAGAACCGCTGATCTATCCGCAGCATCTGCTGGAGGATCCGATCCTGATCAAAA
Source organism: bacterium (assembly GCA_018830885.1). GTDB lineage: Bacteria > SAR324 > SAR324 > XYD2-FULL-50-16 > XYD2-FULL-50-16 > JAHJRI01. The sequence continues at coordinate 16,419 of JAHJRI010000123.1, forward strand.
AGGAGCTGGACCGGTTGAAAGAGGGCTATGAGCGCCTCAAAGGTTTTCAAGCGGACAAGGTGTTCTACGCAAAACCCCAGGTCTATGGCAATGATGCCAGGCTGGGGGTCTGGGGAAATATCGGTTCCCGTTACGGGGCCTCCAGACAGCGCAACAACAACTTTATTCCGGAGATTATCAGCGAATACTCCAGCGGACCCTTTGGTTTTCAGCATATCCTGGTCACCGGCAATGCACTGCTGCCCACGGGTGTGCATGAAGAGCCCCAGATGCAGTTTTACTATGGCTTGAAGGCAGACTATATCCATTTTGCGATCATGGTGGATTTCAACCGCTATGTCATCGGACAATCCAAATACCGGTGGCATGCAGAGGACCTGCTGGAAAACGATCACCGGGACAATGACACCTTCAACGTGGCCGGTGGTTTTGACTACGGCAGTTTTGCCATCGATCTTTCCCTCTGGAATCGGATTCAGTATAGTGTCAGGGTCGGCGAGCAGTTCCATGAAAACAGCATCAATCTCAATAAGGGAGGGCTGATTTTTGAGAATCGGGCATTCAAGGCCGAACTCTATTATGGCTTTGGCGACGACAAGAAAAAGGATCTGCTGCCGATTCCCGATGGCGCGAACGAAGGAGAAAGAGCCTATATTGAATGGATCAATGCGCAACGGGCCAAACAACCCGAATTTTTCACCGACTATCTCCTCTATCGGCTGAATCTCACCTTTTTTTCCCTCAGCCCCTTTAATCCGCGCTACAGCCTGATATACAGAGCGATCGACTTTTCAAGAAGACCCAATCCGGATGGCATCGGCGCTTTCAAGTACCGGGGCTCCTCCCTGACCAATGCGCTGTATATCGAATACCCGCTGGATGATGAGATCCGTCTCAGTGGATACCTCTCCCTTGAACTGCTGGATCATCGTTATGGTCTGGAGGCCCTGGATGACAGCGCGAGTCATCTCTTCCCCAAGGGGGGACTGAATATCGCCCTGATTTTCTGAAACGAGGCTGTGTCATCGGGCACCGCTCTCCCGAACCGACCCCTGAAGGTGATTTTACCGGAGCCCTGACATGGGTCCCGCAGCCCTTCCAGAAACAATTCCGGAATATTACTGCGACTCCCGGTGATCAAGGCCATCAATAATTCCTTGCTGCATGGAGGTCGATTGGTTATAATCGCCAGAATAGCGATGTCCGGGAAAAAAGGGCACATTTCCATTCAGACCAACAACCCCGGGGGACACCTATCCACGCTTCACACCCACAATGACAGATCAAGGTTGCGATCCATGACAGAGATCCCGGGAAAAATGGCCCATAGAAAATCGATCGCCTGGCGGTTGACCCTGAGCATGACAGCGTCTGTCGTTCTGGTGGCTTCCCTGGCACTGACCATCAACTATTACCTGGCTGTCAAGAAAGCTGAAAAGGAGCTGACTCAACAGAGCATCAGTTACCTCGGCCATCTGATGAAAAGCCTGGAGCTGCCGCTCTGGCACTTCGACAACCAGACGGTGCAGACGATTGGCGCCGCCTTTGCAGCGGAAGATGTGGTTGTTCTCCTGCAGATAGCCGACGACAGTAACAAACAGGTTTTCCAGATTGAAAAACCCTTTCAGGGCGACCCCGTTTACCAGGCCAGTAACATACTTCATGACGGGACATATGTCGGAACGGTCCGCCTGGCATTGACGACGGAATATCACCAGGCAGCCAATGAAAGGCTGCTGTGGTCCTCCATGGTCATTATCCTGCTGGTGGTGATTACCCTGCTGCTCGGCACCCGAGCCATCCTGACGATTTTCCTGAAAAAACCGATGGCCAACATGGGGGCTATTGCCAATGCCTATGCCTCCAATACTGCGCTGCAGTTTGAAAAATTCGATGTCTACGAAGAGTTCAAAGGGCTTGTGGCTGCCATGAAGGATATGGGAAACCGGATCCGGCAGCAGATGACCGACCTGCAGACAGCCCAGGATAAATACCAGCAACTTTTTGAAATGGAATCGGATGCCCTGTTCCTGATCAGAGAGGACAATGGTAACATCATTGAGGTGAACCGGTCGGCAGAAATTCTGTATGGTTACAGTCGGGCGGAACTGCTGCAGATGCGCAACGTGGATCTCTCAGCAGAGCCCGAAGCGACAAAATCAGCCACCAAGACCCGTTTGACATCTATCGCGATTCGCTATCACCAGAAAAAAGACGGTACGATCTTCCCGGTCGAGATTACGGCCAACCATTTTAACTGGAAGGACCATCCGGTTCATATCGCCGCCATTCGGGATATCTCCGAGCGAATCCAAAGGGAAAACGAACTGCAGGCCAGTGAGGAGAAGTTCCGAAAAATGGTGGAGTTTGCTCCCTATCCGCTCTTGCTGGTCAATAAGACCGAGGGCATCACCTATATTAACCAGAAACTGACCGAAACCTTCGGTTACGAGTTACCGGAGATCAGTGGCATCGGCGGATGGTGGGAGCGGGCGTTTCCCGATAGCGAATATCGGGAAAAAGCGAAAGAGGAATTAATAAAGTCATACAAGGAAGCTGCGACGGAAAAGAAAATGTTCCATTATAACGAATGGATTGTTGCCTGCAAAGACGGGGAGCGGAAGAATGTCGAGTTCTCCATGGTTCCCATCGGTGACATGGAGCTCTGGATCCTGATCGATCAGACCCGTCGCATCCGCATGCAGGAAATGATGATCCAGACGGAAAAGATGATCTCTGTGGGAGGGCTGGCCGCAGGAATGGCCCATGAAATCAACAACCCGCTGAGTGCCGTCCTGCAGGGAGCCCAGAACATCAGCCGCCGGTTTTCGCCCACCATGGAGAAAAACCGGGTGGTTGCAAAAAAATATGACCTGGACCTGGAGAAGATGCAGGCCTATATGGAAGAACGCAAGATACCGATGTATCTTCAGGGTATTCGGGAATCCGGCAGCCGGGCCGCCCAGATCATCATGAACATGCTGAAATTCAGCCGTAAGAGCGAATCCCGGCGGATCCCCGTCGAAATTGATGCCGTCCTCGAGAACACCATCGATCTGGCCAGTAATGACTACGATCTGGCCAGAAAATTCGATTTCAAACACATCCGGTTGGAGCGCGAATTTGATCCTGACCTGAAAATCATCACCTGCACCGAAACAGAACTGGAGCAGGTGCTGCTCAACCTGCTCAAAAACGCCGCCCAGTCCCTGAAAACAGCAGAACAGACCGAACCACCACGCATCACCCTGCGCACCATTCGGGATGGTGATATTGCACAGATCGAGATTGAAGATAATGGACCGGGGATGGATGAAAAAACCCGGAAGCGGATATTCGAGCCATTCTTTACGACCAAACCGGTGGGGCAGGGAACCGGGCTTGGATTGTCCGTCTCCTATTCCATTATCACCAACAACCACAAAGGAACCATGGAGGTCCAGTCGGCGCCGGGCCGCGGTACCCGTTTCATCATCCGAATTCCGATCCATGCAGAAGAGACTGCCTGATTCCGGATTCCCACAACGGATAACCAGAGATTTCGAGCCTCTGTCATCAAACTGATTCAAAGAAGCGGTTTTTTCCCTTCATGGTGACGTGCCGGTTATTGTCCCTTCGTTCAATTTCAGTTATGATATCGAGACGATCCGGTATTTCTGCCGGGATCGCAACAGTGGAAAAGACCTTCTGTCCGTTTTGAAGGTTGGATTGACAGGATCATATCTATTCAGTTCAATTTCCGCTCAGCCCCGAAGGTATTGTGTTTCAAGGACCTTGGAAGCCATGGATGGCTTCCAGGAGCTCCAGGAGGATTCATGCGTTTCTTGAAACACAATACCTTTGGGGTGTATACAGGTGAATAGTTACACAGGATCATTCAAACCTCTCTGATCTGAGAACATTCATTCCATCGATGACCATGCCGACCAATCTGCCCCCTGAATATTTCAAGATAGAGAAACGGTACAAGGCAGCGACATCTCAAACGGAAAAGATATCGGTCCTGGAAGAGATGCTGACAGTTGTGCCCAAACATAAGGGAACCGATAAACTAAGGGCCGATCTCAGAAAACGGATTTCCAAACTGAAAGCGGCCCCCCAGGGTAAAAAGAACCGGAGCAAGACGGAATCCGCCTTTATCATCAGCCGGGAGGGGGGTGGCCAGGTCGCTGTCATCGGCGCACCCAATGTCGGAAAATCAGCCCTGGTTGATCTTCTGACCAATGCCAGTCCCGAAGTTTCCGCCTTTCCGCATTCCACGTGGCAGCCTCTGCCCGCCATGCTCGCTTTCAACGAGATCCAGATACAGCTGATCGATACCCCGCCGATCAGTCGCGATTATACGAAACCGGAGCTGTTCGATCTGATCCGGCGTGTTGACCTGATCCTGTTGACAGCGGACGTGCAGGCGGATCCTTTCTCTCAGCTGGAGGACACCCGCATCCTCCTGGAAGCTCACAAAATAGCACCGCTGCGGTTGAAGGACCGGTATGAGGACCCGAGAGGAATGGTTTTTATTCCGATCCAGGTTGTGCTCAACAAGCACGACGATGATCGCACCGACGAGAATGTGGAGATTTTTTTCGCGCTGGTCGAGGACAATTGGCCGACCACACCCGTTTCAGCAAAAACCGGCCGCCATATTGAAGCGCTGAAGCAGGTGATTTTCGATCGTCTGGAGATCATCCGTGTCTACTCCAAGACCCCGGGTAAACCCTGCGACAAGGTTGCTCCCTTTGTGCTGAAAAAAGGTGCCAATGTCGAGGATTTCGCGTTGCGGGTCCATGCGGATTTCGCTGAAAAACTGAAGCATGCCCGTATCTGGGGGGAAGGAGTATTCGACGGTCAAATGGTTCAGCGTGATCATATCCTCCACGACGGGGATATTGTTGAACTGCATATCTGAATCCCCCGGAAGTGGAAAGGGGCACAACAGTATCCGAATCTTCTTGCCGGTCCCGCGGAAAAGACCCCATTGCCGGGAACAGGTTGCTGTGGTATGCTGCTGTCGGTTTGACGGACACCATCGCCACCCGGGTCCCCCATTCGATTACCCTCTGCCATTGAAAGTTGACATGAACCCTGAAACGACATTCATCCCCCCGTACTATCTTAAAAACACGACCCTGCAGACCATGCTGGCCAGCAGCAAACTGCGGACCCTGGGCAGAAACCGGATGCGAGACGCCGCCATTGAACAGATCCTGTTTGTCGGGGGAGGCGTCCGGTTGCAGGGCTTCTATTCCAAAACCAGCCCGCCCGCCAGGGGCCTGGTGATCCTGATTCACGGCTGGGAAGGCAGCGCCGGTTCGGCCTATATCGTCAGTACCGGCCGGTTTCTGTTCAACGCCGGGTACGACGTTTTCCGACTGAACCTGAGGGATCACGGGGAGAGTCACAGTCTGAATGAAGGTCTTTTTTTCGGGACACTGCTGGAAGAATCGTTCAATGGGGTCAAGGTCATTGCCGGACAGCACCCCCAGACCCCGGTTTACCTGCTGGGATTTTCCATGGGGGGCAATTTCGCCATCCGTATCGCACGTCACACCATCCAGAGCCCGATCCCCAACCTCAAACAGGTCTTCTGCATCAATCCCCCGCTGGACCCCATGCAGGCCACCCTGAATATTGACCGGATTCCACTGATCAGAAAGTATTTTATCCGGAAATGGCGGCGCTCGCTGACAAAAAATCAGCGGCTCTATCCCGAGAAATACGATTTCTCGGAAGCCTTCGCTGAAAAAACCTGTTGGGGAATGACCGAACTGCTGCTCAACCAGTATTCGGATTACCGGGATCCGGCGCTCTATTTTGGTGAATACACCCTGAAGGAGGGGTACCTGGACCGGATTGAACTCCCCTTGACCATCGTCACGGCAGAAGACGATCCGATCATCGCCGTTGACGATTTCAGGCAGGCCCGTCTTTCTGATGCCGTTGAACTGGCCATCCAGCCGTTCGGCGGCCATTGCGGCTACATTCAAAACCTGAAACTGACCGCCTGGTACTGGCAGTTTATTCTCAAACGGCTGGAACGGGCAGGGTCTTAACCCGGAAAACAGATCCGGCCAGCGGGACAGCCTCAGAGATTGCCAGCACGACCTCAATATCTTATATCGAGCGGGTTTCCCCGACCTTCATGACCCAGGCGCGACTGTCCGCAATCCCGTTTTTAGCCGCGCATGCGCGATACCGTTCCGGTGGTTCCCAGTGCGGTTCATCTGTCAGTTCGATGGTTCCCCAGTGGGAGGGGATGATGATATCTGCGCGGACGTCATTCGCCAGCTGGATGGCCTCTTCCGGGTTGGTGTGTACGGGTTTCATCACACTTTGGGGATTGTAAGCCCCAATGGGGACAATGGCCATATCGAAGGAGCGGAAGCGGGTGCCGATTTCCCTGAACAGGGTTGGCGAATATCCGGTATCCCCTGCAAAATATAAGCTGGCGGATTCAGACTGGATTGCCCAGGAGCACCAGAGGGTTTCGTTGCGGTCGTTAATCCAGCGACTGGAAAAATGAACCGCCGGCAGCGCTGTCAGCCGAATTCCGTCCATTTCAATGGATTCGTGCCAGTCCAGTTCACTGACCCGGGTATAGCCCCTGTCCGTAAAGAACGGTTTCAAACCCAGCGGCACAAAAACCCGCATCTTCTCTTTTCCCGTCAGATTTTCAACTGTTTCAGCGTCCAGATGGTCATAGTGATTGTGGGAGAGGATAATCCCATCAATGGGCGGCAGATTTTTCAGTGAGATGCCCGGCGGCACGTAGCGCTTCGGGCCGATGATCAGGGGACTGGCAAGATCCGAAAAAAAGGGATCGAGCAGGATGCTCTTCCCGTCAATTTTGAGCAGATAGGAGGAATGCCCGATCCAGGTGACGGATAGATTCCCCTGGCTGGCTTGAAACTCGGCAATGGCCTGCGACTCACCGATGATATGATCCGCGGGTATTTCCGGGCTCTTGAAAAAGGCCTTGATCCGATTGACCATGAAGCCGAATCCCGGGGTTCCGTGTGGCGGCGTGACGGGGTAGTTGCGAAATCCACTTGTGGTATGATGGGGCGGTTTTCCTTCCATTGGCATCACCTGTGCTGAACAACCGATCAAAGGCTGCAGTGCCAGAAACAAACCGGCCTTGATGAATTGCCTCCGTGTCCAGTGATTCTCTAAACCTGTCATTTTATGTCTGTTTCAGATATTTAATTTTCAGTACTGACCTGCTGTATTGTTTCAAATAAAGGGACGATGCATGTCAAAGTCCGTGCTTGATCCCGTCAGGGGGAATTCCCATTCAAACCAACAGACTTGATGGGTTTTATCATTCAGAGAATTCTCCAAGTTCGCGGTAGCAGAACAGATAAGACCCGTTGTCAATATCAACAATCAGACGACCCCCTCGATTTTGCGCATATTCCACACAACCGGGTACGTCACAATCGCTATGGCATTCGCTGACCCCGCTGGGCGATTCACGGTCACGGATTGCGTCATACCAAGAAAGCAGAACGGGTTCCTCCAGTTCTACCGCAGCAGTTTCCTCGGCTAACAGCTTGGCTTGAGTAAAATCTGAGTTTTTATCGGTGGATTTAAGAACGATTTTTTTCATATGAACTCCTGTACCTTATGACACAATGATGGATTATCAACATCCTGTCTACGTCGCTTGAGCAGATGCAGTTTGCAAAGCGGTCAGATCGGATCTTGACCTGACATGTATGGTACCTTAATCCTGAAAAGCAATCTTTCATCCGCTTTTAAGGGACTTCTTTTTAAACAAGTTCCCTTCTTGAAGAACTGTTGGACAGGATGAACCCGACACAATTATTGTAATCATAATAAAAACAATAAACTGCAGTTTGATAACCGTTTTTTGTTGTATCTATTCACCACTTTTCTGCATTGGAAGCTGGTACCTGTGTGTGATTGAACGGATTGGGAGTGATTAATCCCGGCCAGGAGGCCGGATCAACGACCGCCCTCGGAAGACGACCATGGATGGTCGTCGAGAATGAGTTCAATCACACACAGGTATCAGCTTCGCTAGCGGCACTCATGCTGAATAGTTACTTTTTGTTTTCATTTTGTGCTCCAAATTTAGACAAGCCAAAAACAAGAAAACCGGTAAAACGTTAAAGAGGCCACCCATTTAAGCTTATAAGTTCTGAGAACATCCTGCTTAACGCTAACGCCCTGTATTGTATGTGAGGTGCTCTTGAAATAATGAACGGGCTGTCATTACTGGTGGTCAATCTGTCCGCCATCAATGGCGATGGTCACTCCGGATACGTAATCCGAAAGGTCTGTCACCAGGAACTCAACCACGCCCGCACATTCTTCAATGGTGCCTTCCCGATTTAAGGCAATGAGTTTCGACAGGTGCGCTCTATCTCCAAGCCGGCCTGTACGAATGATGCCCGGGGCGATACTGTTGACATTGATATTATAACGTCCGAGATCCTGGGCCAGTGATCTGGTATAATGAATGATGGCGGCCTTGGCGGTACCGTAGGGGTGATAGAAAGGTGCGGCTTGAATCCCGGCGATAGAAGCGGCAGTGACAATTTTCCCTGACCTCTGCTCTTTCATATAAGGCGCCACAGCCATACAGGTGTACATGCATGACATCAAATTGATATCAAGCACCCGTGTCAGTGTTTCCTGGGGGCACTTGGAAGTGGTCCCGGTTGTATTGATATCGCCGGGCTTGCCGTCCTGGCGTTCATCGGCGAAAGTGACCGTGCCCCCACCGGCGTTGCAGATGGCGATATCCACCCGTCCCAGCGTTTCTACGACTTCAGCAATGGCTTTTTCGGTCGCGTCACGGTCTGTAAGATCCGCTTCTATACCCATGGATCGGACCCCAAAGGCTTTACATTCTTCCATGACAGTCGGTGCGGTCATCACGGCCTTTTCAAATTCATAAACATCGGCGGCCTTCAGATTCCTGTCGATGATGGCGATATCGGCTCCCAGCCCGGCCAAACGAAGGGCATACCCTCTTCCCAGACCTCTCGCACCGCCGGTAATGACAGCGACTTTGCCGGCCAGTTTTTTTTCACTCATTGTGGTTTCTCCTGCAATTTACAACGATCATTAGTTAGGTGATGGTTGATTGGTAATCGTAACGATCTCGTCACTATTCACCACTTTTCTATTGCCATCCAAACGTCGACCAGTATGTCATTGAACTCATTCTCGACAGGTGAGAAGCGAGGCTCGCAGCTTCGATCATGCCTGTCTCCGAGGGCGGTCGTTGACATCGCCATCCTGGCAATGCTTAACCACTCCCAAACCGTTCAATCACATACTGGTCGCCGCTCTGATGGCTGAATATAAGCTGAATAGTTACACGATCTCTAAAGAATAACTTCACATAATCTGTCAGCCGACCCTTAAGTCCCAAAAACACTGAATATTATGCAAACAGGATGGGACACCAACGTGCTTCCGTTTCGGCGACGCGTTTCTTCAACACCAGTGAGAAACGCTCGATTCATGGAAAACGCTTGACTCGTTTTTGGGCAACCGATAGCCGCATCAGAATATAGATGACGTTTGTCATGTGTCAAGGTGACCCGTGTCAGGGGTGCACCAAAATCATATAGGTAGTTCATCACACCCGCGCAGGCGGGTGTCCAGATATGTAAACGGTGAAATACACCTGGATGCCCACCTCCGTGGGCATGACGGGAGAGACACAGCTCTTTTTTTGTTGAAACGAAATTCGAAATTGCCCACATGATTTTGGTGCACCCGGCGCCAGACATTACTTCGAATAGAAATATTTTTTAACCTTTCAATCAACTGGCAGGTGAGTTCTTTGGAAACCCGCTGTCGTTTTGCTAAAGGGCACCTTGATTCATCAACATTATCGAACTGACCGCACCAAAAGGTTGATCTTTCAAGAAACGCACGAGTCCATCCATGGAACTCCTGGAAGCCATCCATGGCTTCCAGGGTTCTTGAAACACCAACCCTTTGATGCTTGCTGAGCTCCAGTTAATCAAGGTGCCCTAATGTAAAACGGTGTTCAGCCGCTAAAAACAAATCGAAAGGAAGACCAGATCTCTGTTTTTGCCTCAACAGGCCTGATCTTGGAGAGAGCCTGACGAAGTGTCAGCTGTCGCTGGACCTCTTCAAAAAGTGGTAGCCCAGACATATTTTTATTGACAATATATTATCATTATTGAAACGATAATGTCATATATTAATTATATTTTAGCGATAATAATGGAATTTTCACTCTATACATCACCGGAAATAGCGGTTATTTTGGCGAATCGTTTAAAAGAGCTTCGTTTATCGAAAAAATGGAAAAGGACAACACTGGCGAAAAGGTCCGGTGTTTCAGTCGCATCCCTGATCAGATTTGAACAAAAAGCGCTGGTTTCATTAGAAAATTTTCTTAAACTGGTCAATGCTTTGGGACGACTGGATGAGATTGAAAGACTTTTGCTGCCGTCGGTTGCCAAATCGATTGATGAACTGGAACAGCAAGTCGCCAATACGCCAAAAAGGGGATCGGTTTGAAACGCCTGAAAGTCCTTTTAAGACTCAGTGAAGAAAATGAGATCCTTGTTGGAGAGATTGCGGAAAAGGATCACAAGGTATTTTTTCAGTACGATACCGGTTTTTTGACCAAGCCTTTCTGGCTCTCACCCTATAAGCTGCCTCTCAGGTCTGACCTTTTTGAACACAGAGACCTGGATTTCGGCCCTCTTTTCGGACTATTTGACGATTCTCTGCCGGATGGATGGGGGCTCATGTTAATGGACCGCTATCTTCGGGGTCATGGCTTTGCAATAGAACGGCTATCGGTCCTGGATCGTCTTTCTTTTTTAGGCCCAAACACGATGGGAGCCTTAACATATCGACCGGCGATGGATTTCAAGACCGATAATAGGGTTGAATTCGACCTTTATAACCTCTATGTACTTTCCCAGGAAGTTATAACCGGTAAAACCCAGGTGGTGCTTGATGAGTTGATGAAAGCCGGCGGTAGTCCCGGTGGTGCTCGGCCAAAGGTACTGGTTGGAATTCTGGATGATAAACTGATATCAGGGGAAGGGATCTTACCGGAAGGTTATAGCCACTGGATTGTAAAATTCACCGCGGGTAATGATTTTGCAGATTCCGGTCCTGTGGAATATGCCTATTCTCAGATGGCCAGGGACTGCGGAATTGTATTGCCGGAAGCGCGACTGTTCTCCTCCAGGCAGGGGCAGCGGTTTTTTGGTGTAAAACGGTTTGATAGAGAGGGAAATAAGCGATATCACGTTCATACCTTTGGCAATCTGATTCATTCCAATTTTCGAATTCCATCCTGCGACTATGAGCTGTTTTTCCGTATAATCAATGATCTAACAAAAAACCAGCAAGATCTGGTCAACGGTTTCAGGCAGATGATTTTCAATGTGACGGCCAACAACCGTGACGATCATGTCAAAAATTTTGCTTTTATTATGAACCATGAAGGTGAATGGGCGCTGGCACCGGCATATGACCTGACCTTTTTTCCCGGGCCGGGAGGAGAACACTCCATGACCATAAACGGAGAAGGTAAAACCCCTTCAAAAGCAAATATCGTTCGCCTGGGTGAAAAATCAGGATTCAAACAGAAAGATACGCTCTTGATGTTAGATGAAATAGCCCAGATTGTGTCCGGTTGGCCAGCCTATGCAGAAAGAGCCGGGGTCAGTAAAAAAACCACGAGCACAATCCACAAGAAGATACAATCAAACATTTCATATCTCTGACACTCTCCAGTGTCAGATCAAACCTCAATTGCTGCACAACTGGCTTAATGATGGGGTCTAATCTTTGCCTGCCGGTGTTATTCAGATATTGCGGGAATACCCTTCCTCACTGAAGGAACAGTCCGATATTGCGTCAGTACAGTTCTCAACAAACTTGGTGTGGCCGACAGAACGCGGAGTGATAGGAATTTCCTTTTTGACCCTGAACCAACATTCATCCTGTTTTTTGATACCAGCATGAGAAAAAGTGCAGTTTACTTCGGGATCGCTACAGTTCCTGGACATGGTCGGACTGGATACTGCCAACAATGTCCCAAACTATCAATAGGGCACCGTGATTAAATGGAACTCAGTCAGCACCAAAGAGTTGGACTTTCAAGAACCCTGGATGGACTCGTGGGTTTCTTGAAAGTCCAACTCTTTGGTGCGGTAAGTTCGATAATTTTAATGAATTCCGGGAGCAGGCAAATAAAGGAATGATTTTGAACAAGATACCTGTCACGGGCCAGAATGCAGGGGTGGGCTTCCGTAGGCGGATTGGAAAGCTTGTTCCAACTGTGCGATCTCGTCATCGGTCAGGTTTGCAAAGTAGCTGGCCTGTTTGCGTGCGGACAACCGGCCCTTGTTCTGCAGGCAGAAACGAATAAAGAGATCGATCTGCCGGTCGGGCAGGTCGACTATTTCCTGCATAGCTTCCTTGGTTTTGACGTAGTTTACCAGGAACTGCAGCTCCTGAACCAGTTCGGTCTCAATCGTCAGGGTGATGAATTGAAAGAGCGCCTCTGCCTGTTGGGTCATATCGATAAAGCGGTACCACACGGCCGTCTGGTTGTGGACAGTCATTCGTCCTTCTTGCGTGAGCGCATATTGTACCAGCGGCATCAGCGACTGCGAATATGCCTCAAGTGAGGTGTTGTATTCGCCAAGATTCTTCAACATGGTGGCTGAGATCGGAAACATGATCCCCTGCGGTGAAAATCCCCGGCGGGCAAGGATATTGTGAATCAGGAAGCGATGGATCCGCCCGTTGCCGTCTTCGAAGGGGTGAAGAAATACAAATCCGTATGAAACAGCCGCAGCGTGGATCACGGCAGATATTCCGTGATCTTCCATGTTGAGATGACTTGCGATCAGGCCTTCCATGAGGCCTTCCAGGTCATCCGGTTTTGGACAGATAAAATGGATGTTTTCCTGCTGGTGGGACACCGTTTCTCCAACATAATTCTGGCTGGTGCGATAATCAGACTCGGCAAAGCGGCTGTCCAGGATCCGCCGCTGTAAATCGATCAGTTTTTCCCGGTTGCAGAAATCTTCCCGCTCTGCCAGTTCAAGCTGGGCTATGAATCGTTCTGTCCGGTTCGAATCCGGTGAGATGTGCTCGATTTCAAATGAGGATTTGGTTTCCTTGGAATAGAGATAGCCGAGCGCCCGTTTCATGATTTCGTCGGTGTAGCCGGACACAACCTGTCGGCAACGTTTGGCAAGGTCGTCTTGCTCGAAATGCTGAAGGGTTTCAGTACGGCGGACAACCGGGCAGAACAAACGGTTCCCCAGCAAATTATCATTAATACGCTGGCGACGAACCTGACGGGCTGGCGAGATGGCATAGTAGCGGTCCGGTTCCAGCAAATCAACGTAGTTCCCCTGTTGAACATCTTCGAGGGGAAGGATTTTGCCGGTCAGAAATTCCCACAGAAACCACAGCCGACGGGCATATTTCCCGGTTGGTTTGGATTGGATATAAGTGACAAAATCCGTCTCAGACACCACTTCAAAAAGGGCGGCAAGAATAGCGAGATTCAGGCCGTCATATTTGCAGGCGAATTCAAGATGGGCGCCAAGTGAATCCCCAGGCCAGTACTTGGGCGCATATACCTCTTCAATCCCCGCCCGGGTCTTATTGACCCGGTGGATGCCACTGGTGGCGACCAGGGAGCTGTGCCAGTTAGGAATGACCTCCAGGCCATACCTTTGGATCAATGCCGCATATCCTGCAGGTCTCAATTTCACGCCTTCCTGATTATCTTGTGCCATAGAATTTCCTGTAAAACAGTTATGAATCAAGAATTACGTTTATATAAGCAGGTATGTCAAGAAAATTGGTTACAGAACTGGTTTACACAAACACCCGATGGCAGGAAAAACAATTATTGTCCGAGAAATATCATTAAATTTTTTAAAAAAAAAGAAATTTGATTACCTATTGCCAACTGAAATCCTGCCAGATCAATACCCCTTTTTCATCACAAATCGCGATTGATAGTTCTCTATAACTGATTTTGCCAAAACTGCTCGCCCATCGGGTGCACCAAAAACATGTGGATATGTGATCATAACCGCTTCAAGAGGTTATTTGTTCAGAAAAACGCATAAATCCATCCTTGGAACTCCTGGAATCCATCCCTGGCTTCCAAGGTTTTCTGAACAAACAACCTCTTTCCGCTTACAGGTACCCAAACATATTTGGTGCACCCCGCCCATCCTGTTTAAGCGGTGGATCCTGGCTGAAAAACTGTTGGCTGAAAAAAGACCGGATTAGGATTCAGGTAAATCGGGTCTTTTAAGTAGCTGTCACCAGACAACCGTACACCGGAATGTCACTGTAATACGCCGGTGGGCAAGGGTTGGGAAAGGTTAAGTGTCCAGTTCATCAATGGTTTCAATAAAGGCGATGATGTTTTCGGCAGGGACGTAATCCAGGTCATAGGCAGGCGCGAGAATCAGACCCGCCGGCCCGAGCGACCTGGCTCTGGTCAGCACTTCCCGGCGGATCTGGTCGGGTGTTCCGTGGGTCCACTGAAAAGCGGTTCCAACGCTTCCCCAGATGGCAATCTGATCCCCGAATGTTTTTTTGATGGACAGGGCGTCCATACAATCCGGCTGCACCGGGTTGATGACATGAATCCCGATTTCTATGAGGTCAGGGATCAAGTCGGTGAAATTGCCGTCGCAATGGTAAAAAACGAGCAGTTCCGGAGATTCCTCCCGTGCCAGCCTGATGACCCGGGCCAGCCTGGTTTTGAAGAACTCGCGCCACATTGGCAGGCTGATCATCAATCCGGTCGGCGAAGCGACATCATCGTCCAGGATCAGGATATCCACACCGCTGCGCGCCAGGATCAGTGCGTTATGAACGAGGATGGCGGTCAACTGATCCAGCAGAAAGTGAGCGAGTTCCGGATACTCAACCATATCCAGCAGAAACCGTTCAAAACCCCGCAGGCGGGTGGCGATTTCAAACATCACCCCTCCCAGGTGGGGCGGCGCCCCGGCCACGGCCAACCCCTCATCGTGCCAGCGGGAAACCTGCTCTTTCAGCCCCCGGTACCGGTCCGGATGTGTGAGATCCGGAAAAATATATGCTTTCAGCTGATTCAGGGACTCAATGGCACCCAGCGGACCCTCCCCATTCAATTCGGGATGATAGTTCCACTCAAAGTAGGTGTGCAGTTGGGCGGTGCTTCCCATATGCACGTCAAGTGGCAGACGGTTCAGGTATCCCAGGAACTTTTTCTGACTGGGTGGCGCATGAAACTCGGCAAAACGAATGTCCAGGGCAAAACCGCGATCGGGGTCGGGAATGCCGGGTATCTCAAGGTCCTGTGAAAAGAATCCCAGGGCCCTCGGAATCCGGTCGGGCACCTGGCATCTCAGCGCTGACATGACACGTTCTCGGGAATTCATACGCCTCTTGACAGTAGACAGTGACAGTAGACAGGGATTTTAAGGGTGACTTACCCAGTCTTTAACACAGGTTATCAAAACTGGCAAAAAGGGGGGTTATGCGCCCAATGGAATTGAATGCATCGGTTTCGGAAGACTAATGGTTTTTGAGGAGTTCTCTCAGGGCCTCTGGAATGAAATTAACTATCTCCGTAACCTGGCCTGCAGGGGTGGGATTGGCGATTTTACCAGCCAGCCGGTTTACATGAGCGGCCATAAATGCTGCCTCGGCAAT
>JAHJRI010000124.1 GCA_018830885.1 bacterium
TGGGTTTATCCCCTGTCCAAAAACTTTCGTCTTCAGCTTTGCTCATAATCCGGTTCCTTGCATCAAATTCAGACGCAATTATCCAGGAAAAATCCTCTTGCCCTATTACTTCGCTTGCCAGAGGTTATTGAGAAGTTACCGCCTATTCTTTTAATAATCTGTTATTATTATCATAATAAACAATAGAGCCACCCCCCTGCCGGGTCCTGTTATCCCCCCTGCATAGAGTGGTATTCTCCGAATCCCCGTTGGTTGTCATGGGGGGTCTTCCTGGACAGGATTCCTGATCGAAAACCACATCAACGCCACTGAACCGTTTTTACTGTTGCAGGGATGATGCACTTTGATGTAGGCATGGTGGCATATTGCCTCATCAAACCGACCTGTTTTGCATCAGGAAGTCTCAGGGTCAGGGTCAGGGCACAACGCAGCATCAGAAAAAGTCTGCGGGGCTGGCAACACGGGTTATCCATTTCGAGGAGAGGAATCCTTTTCCCTGCCATGATGCCGGACCTGAGTACCGGTGCTTCTCAGGCAGACACCCTGCAGGAAAAAGGTTTATACGCCATTGTCGAGCTTTAAATCAAACTCAGCCAGCTGCCTGAGGTATTGAAAACCGTTGAAGCGGGCGCTGCGCAGAATTGATCCCACCCGCATCGAAACAGAGAGGCCGGGTCACCTCGGACTGACCCAGTGTTCAACAATCTCGAGTCGGTTGCAGCCGTTATCCGGAAACTGAAACAGACGGATCTGGGTATATCAATTAATTGACAGAAACTGGAATTCAACAGAGATGAAACAAAAAAAGTGTTCAGATTCAGCAGACTGGGTCGATAAACGGGACTCCTGGAGGGGCTGGCTTGCTGTGGGGTGTGCTTTCGCATCCATGTTTATCTGTTTTGGAATCGCCTACAGTTTCGGGGCGTTTTTCAATTCCATGTCTTCGGAGTTCGGCGCCAGTAGCAGTGCGACCTCAGCCGTGTTCTCCATTACCACCTTCATTTTTTTCTCCGGGGGAATGATCAGCGGTGGCGCGACGGATCGTTTCGGGCCGAAACCGGTGCTCATTTTCGGCGGTCTGGTGATGGGACTGGGCCTTTATTTGACATCTCTGGCAGAATCGATCTGGATCGGGTATGTGACCTACGGATTGGGTGTCGGAATCGGGGTATCCTGCGGATATGTGCCGATGCTGGCAGTCGTCGGCGCCTGGTTTGAAAAACGCCGTGCCGCCGCCATCGGGATCGCCGTTACAGGAATCGGATTCGGAACCCTGCTGATGGCACCCCTGGCGGCCAACCTGATCAGCCGCTACGGGTGGCGACAGACCTACCTCATTTTTGGGATTCTCAGCGTGGTTGTCCTGGTCCTGTGCGGGTTGATCACCCCGCGGCCTCCGGTTGCCCCCGGACTGGAACTGAAGAAAAGCCTGGGGGAACTGGTCAGCATGCCTGTTTTCCGATATATGTATCTATCCGCCCTGCTGATTACGCTGGCGCTCTTTTTCCCCTTTGTCTTTCTGGTCCCCTATGCCAAAACCCAGGGAATTCAGGAGGTGGCCGCGGCTTCCCTGGTGGGCGTCATCGGCGCAGCCAGTATTGTCGGTCGTCTCGGTTTTGGCGCACTGGGCGTGAGGTTCAGCCGGATTCACCTGTTTCAGCTGACATTCATTCTGGTTTCCATCAGTTTTATTTTCTGGATGCTGGCTTCCGCATCATTCGCCATGCTGGTGATCTTCGCCATTATCCTCGGGTTCGGGTACGGCGGTTTTATCGCGCTTTCGCCGACAGTGGCATCTGAGCTGTTCGGACTGGTCGGTCTGGGCAGTATCCTGGGCACGCTCTACACAGCTGCCGGTTTTGGGGGCCTGCTGGGGCCCCCTATGGCCGGATTCCTGATTGACACCACCGGCAGCTATACCATCGCTATTATAGCCGCCCTGACAATGGCATTTCTGGCCTTTCTCCTGTTGATACCCATTGAACGGATCATGCGCCAACTCCACACCTAAAAAGTCATGTTTTTATTTAAAAAAACTTGAATGCCACACGCTGATATGATACATGTGAAGCTGGTTTTGTTGGTGTTGATTCATAAAACACGTATTATCATTGCCTTTTTCAGGAGCCTATTATGAAAAAACTAGAGCTGAACGTACAAGATGAATCGCTCGATTTCATAGCTGCCGAAAAACTGGCAGACTCAAAAGCCGAAGACGAGCTGGGAGACTGTATCAGACTGGGATGGTACAATGATGAGCTGAAACTGGTCGCACCGGCTGATCTGTTGGGTAGTAAGGAATCACCGGAACAGGGGATTGTCACCTTTGCCGAAAGCCGTGGTGCAGAAATGGAGATCGATGTACTGGGTGGACGGTACCGGTTCTACTACAAGAAATTTGATGATTAAACAGTCAGGTCTTGCAGACAGACTGTTTGTTTAAACCCGGATAAGAGGCCTGTCCGGGATGCTCAGGCTCCGGTGGAGGGGCTGAACAGGAAATGACAACGCGCCCCGCATCGGAACCGCTTTTTTCAGGCTGGAGAGGGACGATCCGATCCAGCCTTTTTTCCTGTACCATGTCTTCTGTCAATCCCGGATTGGCAGAGCTCTCCAAAAAACAGGGCCCTGATCCGGAACTTTGGTTCGAATTCCCTTTACCCATACCAGGCATGGCCCTTTTTCGCAGAAGTGCCCATTGATCCACCATGGG
The DNA here is from genome assembly GCA_018830885.1 of bacterium. Taxonomy (GTDB): domain Bacteria; phylum SAR324; class SAR324; order XYD2-FULL-50-16; family XYD2-FULL-50-16; genus JAHJRI01. The sequence goes on from JAHJRI010000124.1 coordinate 2,714, forward strand.
ATGTAGCGGTCCCATTCTCAACTCCCAGTCAGCAGCACCTCTCTTTTTCCAGATCCGGCTTTCATCTTGATGCATGACACTTTTTTTCATCACCGGGATCTGGAAATGATTCCCGAAGCCGCCCCCGGCATCCATCGAAATGCTGTACGGCGGTGAATGAAAATTCCCGTGGATAACCTGTTTAAACAGATGTTAACGTTTACGCATGTTAAGTTGACAACTGTTAAAATCCATCCCGTAACAATCTCGAAAAATTTAAAATAGTTCATGATATGAGTGCAATATAATTTTCGGTGGTTTGGCCCATATTCTGCAGAATATGGAACGGAGCTGGATTGGGCAATACCTCAAGTTACAGGCAATCCAGGTCGGAGAGCAGCTAAAGACAGGCATCAGCAGGGAAAAGGCTTTTTTATCCTGACACGGTGACGGAATGCATGAGCGATTTCCAGCCATTGACTATACAAATGTAAAGACAGAGAAATGATCGGTTGATCAATAATTGATCAATATCTGTTAAACGAAGAGACTTTTGGAGTATGAATAATGATAGAAAAAACTTTTTTTAAAAAAGGAATCAAAGCCCTGGGCTTTGGGGCGGCAATCCTCTTGCTGTCCGTAACAACTTCGTGGGCCACGAATGGTATGCGCGTGATTGGTGTCGGCCCCACACAACGGTCCATGGGTGGCGCATCAGTGGGCCTGCCCCTCGATGGGGCATCAGTCATTACCAATCCTGCCGGTATTATGATGCTCGCACCACAGGTCAATTTTGGCGGATCCCTGTTCACACCGAAGAGTTCCATTGACAGCGTCAGTTATCCTTCCGCTCAATATGGAACCAATCAGACGGCATCCAGATCATCCGACACCGGCACATCGCCGATGCCCGCATTCGGGATGATCCTGCCGGGAAAAAGTGACAGTTTCAGGGTTGGTATCGGCGGATACGGCGTTGCCGGCATGGGTGTTGATTATGCAGGGGCTGCTGTCTATGACAAGCCGGCCTATTCCAACTATTCCGTGATGAAATTCGCACCGGCCGTGGCTGCCAAATTCGGCGATCTGGCTCTCGGACTGGCCTACAATATCAACTGGGCCACCATGGGCTTTCAGGCAGCCGGAAACCAGGCTGCCAACGCAAATGGTCAGCTGGGTTCAGGCTTCACCCTGGGCGCCCTGTATGCAATGGGTAACCTGACCATCGGTGCCGCTTATGAAAGCAAACAGGATTTCAAGTCCTTCCAGTTTAATGGGTATGGGTGTCCCGCCGGTTATGCCGAAGGCTCTATGGACGGCGGAACCAACTATCGATGCTGGAAGCAGGACAATTCCGGCGCCAGTGCTGCCAAAACCTATCTCACCGGTGAAGTGGCAATGGATCAGCCACCTGTGATGACTGTCGGGGTTGGGTATACAGCAGATCAGCTGAAGTTTGCGTTCGATATCTCTATGATTCAATGGAGCGAGACCATTGGCAAAAACAGTCCGGAATCAACCTATGCCAACTATGTCTGGAACATGAACTGGTCCGATCAGACCGTTTACAAGCTGGGAATGGAATACTCATTGAACAAGGATACCCAGATTCGCGCCGGTTACAACTACGGCAGTGATCCCACGGATCATGACCGGGCATTTGAAACCCTGATGTTCCCTGGTATCGTTGAAACTCACTATACCTTTGGTGCCAGCTTTAAAACCAGTGAGAGCAACGTGATTAACATTGGTTACATGATGGTTCCCGAGAAAAAAGTCAGCGGCGCCAATGCCATGCAGGGCATTACGGGATATGAAACCAGTCTTTCCGAAAGCTCCATTGAAATCGCTGTCACCAGCTTTTTCTAGATTTACCCTTTCATCCGGAACGCATTGTCCCAAATTCGAAACACCGGGGGCCTGCGTTCCCTTGAAACCGGTTATCCGGTTGCTGTCAGATAGAGACCGAAAATCGTCACGCTCGCTAGCAGCAGTCGCAGTCTGAAGTTGGGTTCACGAAAGACGAACCAGCCGATAAAAACGGCAAAAAAGAACCTGGACTGGCGCAGTGTCACGATATAGCTGAGATTTTCGGTTTTCATCACATGAAGAATAGGGGCGTCAAATGTCCCGCCTCAGAAAAACCCTCAGCAGGGAACCCCTGTTTTCCAGTTTGCCCTGCAGCAGCAGCGCAAAAATACAGACCCCGACAATCACGATCCCGCTTCCGCCCCTCCGCGGAATTCTCTCTGCAAATACCATGAATGTAACAACTGGAATAAATACCGGTGCAAAGCAGACAATCGGGGACACAGGAGTCAGCAGCAGATACCGGCATACCCTGGCAGACCCGGTTCTCCCCAAGCCGCTTTTTCTTCGAAAAGCCCCCCATTTTCCCTTTTCACCACGCCGTTTTCCGCTGTTTTACGGTTGGGTGATTCTGGCGGCCTCGGTGGTCGGGACAGTGATGCGCATCCCCGGACAGACGATGGGCGTCGGTGTATTTACCGATTTTCTAATCACGAGCACGGGTCTGGATCGCCTCACCTTAAGCACCGCCTGCATGCTGGGGATCATCGGTAGCAGTCTCATCCTGCCGTTTTCAGGCAGACTGCTGGATTCAAGGGGGAGCCCGGTTTTTGATTGTCGTTGCCGCACTGGGTCAGCGCGGCCCTGCCCCTGCTGGTGTTCTTCAGTGCCCTGGCCATCAAAAAACACCCACTGGCTGCCTTCCCCTGACACTCAGCGCCTGCTCGGATCCACCAGGTCGGCCAGCCTGTCCACCTCGGTCACGTATTTCTTCACCGTCCTGCGGTCCAGTTTTGTCCGGCGCGCCACCTCTCCATAGTTCCCAAATCGACCGTAAAGCATCTGGCAATACCCCCTCAGCAAAGACTGGGCATCCAGTTCGCCTTTTTCCATGGAGATGGCCAGAGGAGACATCCCCGCTTCTTTCAGGCTGTTTACCACAGATGCGTCACTCCGATTCAGCAGGATGCGTCTTAAATACTGTTCCAGCTCCCGGACATTCCCCGGCCAGTTGTAGTTCCTGCCCAGCTGCTGGTCAATCAGCCGTCGAACCATGCTCACCAGCTCCGGTTGAGGAGTCCCTGCCAGTTTTTCAATCTTGAATGCCAGCAACTCGTCGAGTTCGCTGGGATTTTCGGTTATTCTCTGCCTGAGCGGTGGTACAATGATAATGTCCGAGCAGAGACGATAGAAAAGATCGTCCCGCATGACTCTCTTAAGACTGATATCGCTCAGAGACCGGTTGGTCGCGGCGATGATTCGCCCCTTGAACCGGAGCTCCTGATGGCTTCCTACCGGCGAAAACAGGCGTTCCTCCAGCACCTTGAGCAGCTTGATCTGCACCGGAACCGCCACTTCCCCGATTTCGTCCAGGAAGATGGCCCCGAAGGGGCTGCAGCGGTTCAAAACCCCCTGGTGACTCTCCACGGCACCTGTAAACGCCCCTTTCTGATGTCCAAACAGTTCGGATTCGATCAGGCCGGCCGAAAACTGCGACAGATTCAGCGAGACAAATGATTCGGTGAAACTTTCAGCAAAAACCTGCCTTTTTTCATCAAAGGGGATAAAACCGGAACTGCCGATGGCCATGGCGGTCGTCCCTTTCCCCGTTCCGGTTTCACCCAGAATGAGGGTTGAAAAGTCCTCCATCCGGTTCCAGAGATGCGCGTCATACAACAGGAGATCGCTGGTAAAGACGTTGTTCCAGAGCCGTTCCCGCATTTTTTTCATACAGGGGCAACGACCGACCAGTCTCTTTTCGATAAAATAAAAGGTAACTTCTCAATAACCTCTGGCAAGCGAAGTAATAGGGCAAGAGGATTTTTCCTGGATAATTGCGTCTGAATTTGATGCAAGGAACCGGATTATGAGCAAAGCTGAAGACGAAAGTTTTTGGACAGGGGATAAACCCA
>JAHJRI010000125.1 GCA_018830885.1 bacterium
TGGGTTTATCCCCTGTCCAAAAACTTTCGTCTTCAGCTTTGCTCATAATCCGGTTCCTTGCATCAAATTCAGACGCAATTATCCAGGAAAAATCCTCTTGCCCTATTACTTCGCTTGCCAGAGGTTATTGAGAAGTTACCTATTAACCGCTTCAATCACCAGATGGCTTGATAATTGAGTAGAAGAAGGGACAGACGAATTCGTTTCTTCAATTCTTCTGCAATGATCTGTTTGCGCAGATTACCTTTTATTCAAGCATGAGTTCCCCTTAGGAACGATTTTTCTTCGGGGAGGATAATGTTTATGACCCCCTTTAATGGAGATATACTATGTTGGTTGAAGATCTCGATGTCATGTATGAAGAGACCTATAAAAAGAACGATGAAATTCAGACGCATCTGGTGGAAGTCAGGGACCACAACGAAATCCTGGATTTTTTGTATGAAACCGAGATTCAGAAGCCCAATCTGACGCTGAATTCAATGATCGATACGTATGAAAGCCTGATTCTGAAACTCCGTGAGCTTCATGCCGATATGATGAACAGCCTGGCTGAATTCGGAGATGAGAAAAGCCTGGCCGCTGCGATTTCTGAAAACGATTCTCTGGGAGAAAAAGTAAAAGGGCTGATGCTTTGGAAATTGAGACGCATCTTCATGGTATACGACAAGGAACCGGTGCTGCCGTATACTGAAGGGCCGCTTTCCAATCTTGAGCTGATATCAGATGGAGGATCGGTCGTTCCGGCACGACCCGAATCTGAAGACGAAGAAGAACAGGAAGAGCCCACGCTGCCCCCTAAAGGTGGCGTGTTTTCAAACTCACACAACTGAAAACCGGTTTCAAAAAATCAGTAGAACCCTGAACCGGAAGCCTGTGTGGACTGCTGTCCGAAACAGGGCCGGTTGTCCATGATGGGGTCAAGTAAAAATCAAAGAGGCTGTGTTTATTGCGAAGCAGTGGGTTTAAACCCCCGCTGCTTGCAACAGCGGTGTGTATGGATGCAGCTTGACGAGGTCTCCTGTTTTACTGTCCCACATCAATACGACCTGATTATTCAACCCGCAACCCGCGCGACCCTGATTAGGGTGCACCAAATATGTGTAGGTACCTGTAAGCGGAAAGAGGTTGTTTGTTCAGAAAACCCTGGAAGCCAGGGATGGATTCCAGGAGCTCCAAGGATGGATTCAGGCGTTTTTCTGAATAAATAACCTCTTGAAGCGGTTATGATCACATACCCAGATGTTTTTGGTGCACCCCCTGATTAAGCTTATTTGACTTTGGTTCTAAATAATGCCAACCTGATAACAGGGGAAGTGCTGTTTATTCGGGAACAAACTGTGAAGGAATCTTGATTTGATGATATCTGTGCCTATGTTCTTGACTGTACAGTTCCGAGTTCTTTTCTAAGTAGCTGAACTTATGCATAATGTCGATCTTAAATCGTGTCGTTCCGTGCTTGACACGAAATCCTTAATAATTTCAAATGCATGCCAGCCTGGAAGCCCGATCAAATTCGGTATGAGGGGGCGACCTCTGGACTGTCAGGTTCTTAAATACTTACGGAATATTGTAATGCAGCAATATGTTTGACGCAGACAGGTCTTTGGAGAGTCATTGATTTGATTTACGTTTTCCCCAGAGGAGGATGTTATGAAAATAATCACGACCTTGGCCGGACTATCAGCGCCTGTATCAGCCATTGCCGGTACCGGTTTAATCGAGAATCACAGCGGCATAATTGCATGTGGGTGCTTAAGCCTTCTGGTTGGTGTTCAATTATTGCCTATTGTTTTTATCTTGATCGCTATGGTTCAAGTTGTTGTGTCAGTTGTTTCCAAGAGTTCTGCGGTTCAGCACAATTAAGTTCCATTTGCTGTTGAGATTTCGGCGCCATCCCGACTTTGCCATCCTCCCCGGTGGACTGGGTAACAGCTGCTCCTTGAGATACGCAATAAAGAGTATAAGACATGAGTCAGGAGCAGACTCTATGGTCCTTGTTAAGTACCAAAGTGACAGTGTCGCACATTCCGTCACTTGAATGTCGTACTTGAAAAAGATCCGCAGAATGATGGGAATGCCGGAGACATACTGCCAGCGGGGCATCGGATAGAAGATCGGTCAAAGGTTCCCACTATTGATTATCCAATTGTCACCCGGTTGCGTCCGCTGGACTTGGAATAATACAGTGCTTCATCGGCGCGTTTCAACAGTGCTTCAATATTAGGGTCGCTGTTTCTGACCGTGGCGGTTCCCAAGCTGATAGTGACATTGATCCCGCTCGGGTCTCCATTTTCTAAGATGATAGGATGATCAGCAATAGCCTGTCGGAATCTCTCAGAGGCTATGTCTACCTTATCTGAGCTGCAGGGGTAAAGCATAAAGAGGAATTCCTCCCCACCATATCGCCCCAATTGATCCGAATCGCGGGTTTGCGCCTGCAACCGGCGGGAAACGTCACGCAGCACCTCGTCTCCAACCAGATGACCGTAACTGTCGTTGATTTTTTTAAAATGATCAATATCGACAAGTATCACACTTAACGAATCCTTCGTGCGCTTGGAGACCTTAAAAACCGTATCAATTCGTTCCATGATGGCGCCACGGTTCAAAAGACCGGTTAGTGCGTCATGGGTCGCTTTATCGCGTAAAACGTTGATACTTTGTTGTCGTAACAGAATATCGTAAATTCTGTAGGTGAAATGACTGCTGAAGATCCGGTTGAATTTATGGTCCAGTTCATCGAAAGGTCTATGCCGGGCGGCAATGTTGATGACACCGATACAGATGCCCAATCGCAAAAAAGGCAGTATCTCAATTTCCGCTATCCCCTTATTCATGAGGTGCACGGGGGGGGCAGGATTATCCTGCAAGTCCTCCATGTGAATCAGACACGGCAGCTGTGATTCAAAGTGATAGGCATCCCAGGGGGTTAATGAGGTTACTTCCGTGACGTCGGCTTCCCCTCGGAATCCGTCAATAACTAGAAATATTTCGCCTTTTTTTACGACAAGATGGAAGCAGGCGACATTGGCGAAATATTTCCACTGTTTGGCGACCTGTCGGGATATTTCTTTGATATCCTCAAGCGGTTGAATTTCAGCAATCAGTTTGAACAAAGCCTCATAACTGACCAACTGCTGGATGGTGCGATCATCCCATGTTGATTCTGAATTCTGTTTCATGAATGGGTCTGGTTTTATGGTTCATTCAGACGATGGCTTGGTATTGTGGATCCAGATCCAACCGTAACGCACTGGTATATACATTGAACATGGAAGCCAGGTCGATAACCGCGATAATCTCACAGATCTCTTCCTTGCTGAAACCTTCATCCATCAGATCATCGAATTCTTCATCGCTCAAGCCATTGGGATCAGAAACTACCTTGTTCACAAAATTGGCCACACTCTGATAATAGGTCGGCAATTTGGCGCCGGTGTCAGATTTGATGAACGATTGTAAATCTGTAAAATTCAATGATTTGTCGAGACTTAAGACATTCTGGGCGTGACAGGCTGAGCAGTATCGCGCGCCATGCTTGGCGGAAACGATGAAAACGATCATCTCCTTTAGCGGAAGCGGCAGACTGCCACTGAAAAGGGTGCCCTTTGCCCTTTCCCAGTATGCACGGGTAAGAGCCGCGCTATGACCCAGGCTCTTCAGCCATATTGGCACAGACGCAGCTCCGGTGGTGCGCATGTAGTCGTCATACACCCCCTGAGTCTCGGGGGAAGCATCTGTATATTCTGTAATAAGGTAACGTTGCATTGTCAGTTACTCCCTCGGCAGATTAATTTGGTATTTCTATTCCTTGATTATTCATGTTCAAAAGACCCAATCAAAAATTAAAACTATCCATTATTTTCGATCAAAAGAAACGCATGATGAACCAAACTAAAAATTTTCCGCAGGAATGTCAATTCATTTATTGAAATGTTAAGGTGGTAGAAATTTGGTTTTTGCATATCAAGGTGAGATTCATCACATTTGCAAAGTCATCATCAAGACTGAGGCAATTTGGCGCAGAGCGATCACGCTTATGACCGGGTAGCGTTAGCCTTCGAGATCCGGCTGATCGAGATACCACATACAGCATCTTCCATGGGAATTCATATAATCTCCGGGCCGTCCGCCTTCGCTGGCGGGGCCCAGGGTGTTTTTTCTTTCTATAAATCCAGATGGTTGAAAATCTTTGAAACCCTCATTAATAAACACGATTATCTTCATGGAAGGTGGGGGTTGAAACGCTTCCAGGTGGTTATCGCTGGGATTTCGCTCCCCGTGACAAGCTGGTCGAAACGGGTAGAGGCTGGACATACATGGACCAGACGTCGCTGGTCCCAGGGCAGCGTTGCAGGCATACCAATGAGATCAGAACAACGACGCGCATGGACAGCTGAAGATGGCTTTTTCTTCGGCGGGTGCCTTGACATCATTTGAGCAAATGCTCATAATCAATTAATCGCGAAAGAGATCCTGAATATGAATTCAGTGATATCACAGACAACCAGAACTTAGCTGTTCACCATGTGTCCTAACGTGGGGGTATGAATGATGGTGAACCGTTATCCTAAAACAATGGGGGAGCGTATGGAAAAGGTGGTGATTATTGGCTGTAAACGGGTCATGGACGATGTCTGCGTGGCCTGTTCCAGGTGTATGGTGGGTTTCAACCGCAAAGCGGGCGAATTTGAAAGATACAGCGAATCCGGAGCTGAACTGATAGGCATGCTGGGCTGTGGGGATTGTCCAGGAGCGGGGATCGTACCGAGGCTGGTGGCGATGAAAACCTGGAATCTGCCGATGAATGAACAACCCACAAAGATCCATATCGCTCCCTGCATCGCAGATCACTGCCCCTACAAGGAATCCATCATGGCGAAAATAAAGGCCAAAGCCGGGATTGAAGTGATCGTCGGAGCCCATCCTTATATACCCGAATCGATCTTCAGCTGATTTGCAGAAGAGATGACAGGTATTTGGTTTGTATCTATTCAGGTTCCGCTATAGACGCTAAGACCTGTATGTCATTGAACTCATTCTCGACGTCCATCCCTGGCCGTCATCCGAGGGCGGTCGTTGACATCGCCATCCTGGCGATGCTTTACCACTCCCAATCCGTTCAATCACATACAGGTCTCAGTGTCTGTTCAGAAAAAGTGGTGAATAGTTACTTTGGTTTTTGGCATATCCAGTATAATCCGGGTGTGATTGAAACGCACTGTTGGGCGCATTGCCCGGGTTGGTTTAAACCACAGCGCATATCGTAAACGGATCTTGATTCAGAAATACTCAGCAATGTCCGGTTAGGTTTTTGCAGTTCATGACCAATCAATCGAGGATTTCAGTGGAGTCAAGGGGATAGCGATTTAAAACCCTGGAAAACAGGACGTTTTCCCGGAGCACCAGGGATGGTTTCATGCGTGTTTTAAA
>JAHJRI010000126.1 GCA_018830885.1 bacterium
GATCATCACCAGGGGACTGGCATTTGCCGAGCAAAGATGAATTGCAAGGGATCGGCACCAATCCGCCTACAACATGGTCTTCTGGTTATCCCCCAGTCACCTGGACAACGCCTGGAGCACCATTTACAGCAGTGCAGATGGCCTACTGGTCGAGTACTGAGTACAATTCTACCAGTGCATGGTTCGTGTACATGGCCAATGGCAATACGGACATCACCAGTAAGAACAACCTCCCCAATGTATGGCCAGTTCGTTCAGACAATTGATTATTTTGTTATTTGGGGTATTTTATTATTTCGAAGTGAGCAAGTAAAATAGAAAATAGTATTTTATAAACTTCAGAATATAAGACTGTCGCACTCAACACGGCTCGAATCCATTGTGGCCAATTTTAAACGTATTGCCCGATGCGATTAATGCTCGTACTTTCAGGGGAGTCTTTTGAAAAATAAAAAGTGTTATTCCTTTATTACGTTTGCATTTATTCTATGCGTCAGCATGGTCGGATTTGCCGCTATGCAAAGCGAACATTACAAAAGTAAGACTTCTGTGGAGTCCGGCGGCGGTGGGCCCGTTAGCTCAACAAACTATAATACCAATTCCACCATTGGCCAGTCCTCTCCGGTGATGGACCCGGAAGATCCACCCTGGTCGGACACTTATACCCTTTATCCGGGTTTCTGGTATACGATTGAAAAGAAGGCTGCCAATGTTTGCGAATGCGATTTGAATACCGACGGCCGTTGCGACATGCAGGACTGGTTGCTGTTCGGTTCGGATTGGGGCCGAACGGATTGCGGGACGCCACCAGGCAGCGGAGATCCGCCAAATGATTGTGATTGTGATCTGAACCAAGACGGCCGCTGTGACATGCAGGACTGGCTCGTTTTTGGAGAAGATTGGGGCAGAACGGATTGTCCATAATAAACGATTAAAAACATCCAGCCTTTTTTCATTGGTTTTCCGATTCAAGTTTTCTTTCGGCGATCAATTGGCCTCTGAGTGAAGTCTATTGAGGTCATTTGGAAAGCGTTCTTCATGAAGCGAAGCGTCAAATTTGAAACTGTCTGAGGGAGCTTGCGATCGAGTTTTTCAAATTTAGCGAAGCGAATGATAGAAAGCTCCAAATGCGGCAATCAACGAACGAGGAGGCTCTTGATCGCTGTTCAAAAATATTTATGACACCGCTATCTTTCATTTTTGAAAATCGCTCTGATGCTTTTCGATCGAAAGTATTGGATTTTTTCACCTGATTTGATAGGAAAGAGACTGCGTATAAAGACGGTAAGGTCAATTCACGGCCTTTTTTAATTTTATCAAAACTGTTTTGATAAGTGGCCAGTTGATCCCATGTGTAAAACAAATGTAAAGATCCTCCCCGGTCACCTTTAACAATTTCAGGGGGTTCATTTTCTCACACTCCTCAAATAAGCATCAAAACGAAACACAACGTTGAAAATGAGGTAAGCAATGGGAAAGAAAAAATTCAGGCAGGAGAAAGATTCCCTTGGGACCGTTGAGGTTCCTGAAGATGCTTATTACGGAGCAGGCACGCAGCGGGCGGCAGACAATTTCCCCATAAGCGGGATGAACATGCCGATTCCAATGATACGGGCGCTCGCTCTGATCAAAAAAGGCGCATCCAGGGTAAATCATGGTCTGGGATTGCTGGATGAGAAGATTGCCGGTGCAATCGCTGATGCCGCACAGGAGGTCATGGAAGGGCGATTCGATGACCAGTTTGTCGTGGATGTTTTCCAGACCGGTTCCGGTACATCCACGAACATGAATATGAATGAGGTCATTGCCTCAAGGGCGAATGAAACCCTTGCCGGCAAAAAGGGCGGGAAATCTCCTGTTCATCCCAATGACCATGTCAACCTGGGACAGTCAAGCAATGATGTTATTCCTTCGGCTATCCATATTTCAGCCCGGCTCCTGATAAAGGATGATCTGCTGCCGTCTCTTGTGCTGCTGAAAAACAGCCTCAATGATAAAGCCGCTGCATTTTCGAAGGTTAAAAAAATCGGACGGACCCATCTGCAGGATGCGGTTCCCATGTCACTGGGTCAGGAGTTTTCAGGATATTGCAGGCAGGTGGATCTTGGAATCAAA
>JAHJRI010000127.1 GCA_018830885.1 bacterium
AAGAAGTTTCTTAGATGATCTGAACGAAGCGAAGCGGCCGAGGGCCCAATTGTTTGAGCAAAGCGAGTTTTGGGCTCTCAGCGAAGCAAGTTTTAGATCATCTTGAAACGGATCCGCAATTGAAACAGGTCCATTGCAGACACGGGATTTAAAGCTTAACTAAATGGCATTGGATTAAGAGTAAGATTAGGATGAAGATTAAGAAAATCTTAAACTTCAGTTCCAACACCAGCCGCAGTCATTCGGGCACTGAATTCGCGAAACTCGCGAATTCAGTGGGTCAAGCCCGAAATGACGAGGGGGAGAGTTCCTGTTTTTCCTAGTCCCGACCGATAACCGAAACCGCGCAGACGTTCCAGTGAGGCATACCGCCCAGGTTATGGGTCAGACCCATGCGGGCGTTCTTGACCTGGCGTTCCTCAGGCACCCGCTCCAGGAGCTGCTCGTACATGGCGTAGATCATCCGCAGACCGGAGGCCCCGATAGGATGTCCAAAGCACTTCAGTCCGCCGTCCACCTGGCAGGGTGCTTCCCCGTTCAGATCGAACCGACCGCCCATGACATCATCGTAGGCTCCGCCTTTCGGGGAGAGCTGCAGGTCTTCCATGGTGACGAACTCCGTGATGGAGAAGCAGTCATGAACCTCTGACATGGAGATTTCGTTGCGGGGATCCTTGATCCCGGCCTCTTTATAAACCATTTCAGAACACTTGCGAGCGGTGGCGAAATGGGCGCCGTCCCAGGTGTTGAATCCTGCCTCTTCACCGGAGCTGCCCACCACCTGGATGGACTTGACCCTGATCAGGTCCTGGTTGGGCTTGAGCTTTTTCGCGATTTCCGGGGTTGTGACAATCGCACAGGCTGCCCCATCGCTCACACCACAGCAGTCAAACAGCCCCAGGGGATAAGCGATCATGGGTGCAGCCTTGATCTGCTCTTCTGTAACCACTTTTCTCAAGTGGGCCTTGGGATTGAGCGCTCCGTTGGCGTGGCTCTTGGCCGAGATATGCGCAATGGCGTCCTTGATCTTGTTCATGGGGAGTCCCCAGACGCGGCTGTAAGCGGTGGCCAACTGGGCGAAGCCACCGGGAGCGGTCAGGTTGGCCCCCATCTGAAACGAATCGACACTGTTGATATCGGGCAAACCGCCGTAGCCGGTGTCCTTGAGCTTTTCAACCCCCAGGGCCAGTACAATATCATAGGCACCGGATGCCACAGAATACGTTGCAGCTCGAAAAGCTTCTGTAGCGGTGGCACAGAAGTTCTCCACCCGGGTCACCGGGATGAACGGCAGCCGTAGGGTCAGCGACAAGGGGGTTGCCGCCTTGGAGACATTGACCTCGTCAAAATGGGTGCCCAGGAACGCCGCCTGGATATCTTTCTTGTCGATACCGGCATCTGCGATACACTCCTGGAACGCCTCGACCATCAGGTTCTGTGCACTGGACTCCCAGCGCTCGCCAAATTTGGTGCATCCCATACCCAGGATGGCGACCTTATCTCTAATTCCACTAGCCATTATTTATCCTCCTTTACAGGAACGGCTTTCCAGAAGTATCCGGAGACGTCCCGTTTTGCATCAAAGTATTTTCGCCTGAAAGACATGGTGACCGCCATTTCGGTCTTTAACTCGTCCATCTTGCAGTCGGTGAAATCAAATAAAAACTTGCCACCCCCTTCGAACTCGACCTGACCGTACATGGCCGGCGGGTCGACGGAGGCTGCCAGGTTGTCGGCAGTGAAACTGAGGATGTGTCCGTTCAGGTGGGCAAATGCGTATGGCTCCTGTGTCCCAACCGCTTCACAGTCCGGATTAACACAGATATCCATTGCCGGATACTGGGCAGTGCCGCATTTGGAACATTTGCCGCCTTCCAGGGCCAGCACGGTTTTGCGGTTGCGCCAATTGGCCGAATGCCGCGTCCAGTTGTCTACCTCTTTCCGCTTGCCGAAGTCTCCTGGCATGATTTCCCGCCAGATGAGCATCTTGTTGTAGTTGTCCAGGTCCGCCTTGGCAGCCAGGGTCGCTGAAATGGAACCGTTCACGCTGTTGGTGATCCCGTCGGTCACTTCAAAGCAGATGGCATCGCAACCACTTCCGAAACTGACCACCATCAACTTGTCGCCCGGCTTTGCATCTTCGAGAGCTGCGGCCAGCATGACCAGCGGATGGGGGGTTCCGGTTTCGCCGACGACACCCTGCAGGTTGTCCTGGTCTTTTTCCAGTGCCATGCCCAGCTTCTTGGCAATACTGCGGCGGGCCGGGGCATAAATACAGGGATAGATCACCTTGGCGAAATCGCCGATCTGAAGTCCGGTTTTTTCCAACAGGCCATTGATGGCTTCGGGAATAAACTGGTCCATGCCCAGGTCCCGGATCCAGCGGTCTTCCCACTGATCATCGAACTTGGAATTGGCACCGCGATAATGGTCCCCAAAGTCGTAGGTAACGGAGAATGAGCCCTTGTAAGCCGCGATCACATTCTCGCTGCCCACAACAACAGCGGCGGATGCATCGCCAAACAGCATCTCCTGGGGTGAGCCCGGCTTGCCCAGTCGACAGTCGGCGGCCGTAACCAGTGTTTTTGCGGTGCTGCCCTCTTTTACGCCTTCCAGGGCAGCTATCAGGGCAGAGGTCGCAGCCTTGAGGGAGCCGGTAAAATCCGCAGCCCGCACCTGATCTTTCAATCCCAGGGCCGGAACCATGATCCCGGCATTCAGGCGCTCCTTGTAAGGCAGGGTGGTGGAGGCGAAATAGACGCTATTCACCGTGTCGCGATCCACGTTCTGTAGTGCCAGGTTACCGGCCGCCACACCGAGTGTGATGCTGTCTTCATCAAAATTCGCCACTGATTTTTCGCCGCGGGCCAGGGCGATGGTTGCCGGATTCATCCAGCCCATGGCTCCGAATATCAGCCCCCGGTTCAACCGGTAGCGTGGGATGTACCCACTGTAAGAACAGATTCCAATCATATTGAAACTCCTTTGGTGATTTCAGATAGTGTGAAAAAAAGAAACGAAAAACCGGTGTTTCCCTTGTTTTTCATGTTGAAGTTACTGGTGCTTGGTTTCTGCTGGTAGCTGACTAAATCTCTACCAGAGGTAAAACAACACCGGGACCGGATCCCGGGGCTATGAAAAAAATATTCAGGAAGCAGAGCCCCACAGCTCGATAAAATCGGGGACCTTTTCCTCCAACTCGCGTGCGATGATTTCCAGATGCAGATCCGTCCCGCCACAGTCGTAGATCATGCTTCGTGTTCTTAAATGGTACAGCCCGATATCCATCTCCTCGGTCCAGCCGATGGCGCCATGCAGGTAGATGCCGTAATGGCCGACATTGTCATAGACCTCGTTGGCTTTGGCCTTGGCAGCGGAATTCAGGAGTCTGGAGGGTTTCCCGGCAGCGATATGCCAGGCAGCTTTCCGTACCATGTACTTGAGACTATCCAGGTCTGTCCGCATATCCACCAGCCGGAACTGAACCGCCTGGTACTGGCCGATGGGCTTGTCAAACTGTTTTCGTTCCTTGGCATACGCAAGGACAATCTCAAAGGCAGCCTGCGCGCCGCCGGACATCTCCGCTGCCTTGAGCAGGGCCCCCTGCTGCTGGATGTCATCCAGAATATCCCAACCCTCATCGACCGGCCCCAGGATGTCCGCTTTGGCCACCTGGACATTTTCAAAGACCACCCCGCAGCGGCCATCCCTGGCAACGGTCGGAATCCCTTCAATCCGGATGCCGTCATGCTTGGGATCGACGATAAACAGCGTGACCCCGGTTTGAGGGTCATCTTCGTTGGAAGTGCGGGCTGCGACCAGCATGCGGGTGGCCACATGGGCATACGGTACAAAAATCTTGGTTCCATTGAGCAAATAGGTGTCGTCTTTTTCCTCGGCGGTCAGCTGAATTTCCGAGGCCTCATTATTGCCTTTATCCTCTGTCTGCGCCAGGGTCCAGATGTCTCCCTTTTCCGCGATCCCGGGCAGGAAGGCTTCCTTCTGCTTATCGCTGCCATAAGCCATCAGCGGCAGGGCGCAAAGGGCGACAGTTGAATAGTAAGGCATGGGCACGATATTGCGGCCGACCTCTTCCATGAACAGCGCCAGCTCCACAAAATCGCCGTCCATACCGCCGAATTCCTCGGGAATGGCCAGCCCCTGGAAGCCCAGCTTGACCATTTTTTTCCACATTTTCGGATCGTATGCCCTGGGATCGGTTTTCAGTTCCCGCACCTTCTCCTTGGGGCACTCTTTTTCGAAGAACTCCCGGGCGGACTTTCTCAGCATTTCCTGTTCTTTACCAATTGAATAATCCATGTGTGACCCCCTGATCTAATATGCTCTGGGCAGTTGAAGGCCGAACTGGCCCATGATGTTCCGCTGTGTGTCGGTTGTTCCGGCAGCGATGGCAAATCCGATATTATAGTGGTACAGGTGCTCGAAGGCTCCCCTCAAACGGCTCCAGCGGTTTTTGTACGCCGCCGGATCCATCTGGGAGAAAACCCCGATAATATCCGAGCCGATGCGTCCCAGCTTTTCCTGAAGCATGTCACCGAAGGCCTTGTCACGGGATGGTTCATGCAGCACGGGCTTGCCCACTGTTTCCATCCAGACCACTTCGTGGGCCATCACCCGGGCCGCTTCAATATCGATTGCCAGGCGGGCCAGCTTTTGTCGGATCTCGGGCTGCTTGATCTGGCCGGTGCCCTTGGTGTAGATGACCAGCTCGTCCAGGAGCCGCTGGGCGCTTGCCGTGGTACCGATAGCAGTGCCCCGCTCGAAAGAGAGAGCGGTCATCAGCTGCGACCAGCCCTTGCCCTCAACACCGACAAGATTTTTAACCGGAACCCGGACATCCTTGAAGAACAATTCATTGAAGACGTGGCCGCCCACATAGTTTTCCAGCGGCCGAACCGTTAACCCCGGGCTTTTCATGTCGACGATGATCAGGCTTAGTCCCTGGTGCTTTTTCTTGGCTTCGGGGTCGGTGCGGCAGGCCAGCCAGAGCCAGCGGGCATAATGTGCACAGCTGGTCCAGACCTTCTGCCCGTTAATCACGTACGCGTCCCCATCCCGGATGGCCGACGTCTGCATGGCGGCCATGTCGCTACCGGCATCCGGTTCACTGTATCCGGTGCACCAGACCCCGTCCGGCTCGCCTGTGGCGATCTGGGGGATATACTTTTTTTTCTGCTCTTCGGTGCCGAACAGCATCAGCGACGGTCCCACCCAGGCGGTCCCACTGATACCCATGCCGAGACCGGGAATGCCCCAGTAGGATGCCTCTTCAGCAAACACCACCCGTTCCCAGCGGGAAGCATCCATGCCCCCATACTCCTTTGGCCAGGACATGGTCAGCCACCCCTTTTGCGCCAGTTTCTTAGACATGGCCATGGAAAAGGCCCAGTCCTCGTCATTGGTCTCTTCTTCAAAATACTTGCCGATATAGTGTGGCGGCATCTCAGCCTTGACAAATTCCCGAATCTCGGTCCTCAGTCTCTCTTCCTTTTCTCCAAATTGAAATTCCATAAACCATAAACCTCCGAAAAAAGGGTTCCAAAGTGTGGGTATCTAAATGATGCCCTGAGTCGTTTCCGGGTTTCCGACGGCCCGCCAGACCACCGCAAAAACCGGTTCCAATTCTTCCGTCAGCCGTCTGCCCTTCCCTTTGTATACCCAGTCAATAAAGGCCCAGCTGGTTGTGGATACCAGCAGGTTGACACACAGCGCCGTGCGGATGTCGGAATCGATCGTGCCCCGCGCCTGACCTTCCCGCAGAATCTCCAGGATGATCTCCAGCAGTGGATTGTCCTCGTAGGCCTTATCGGCCATCCAGGCCGAAATGGGGGTCCGTATCCAGATGATCCGACCGATCGCCTCGTTCCGCTCAAAATAGTCCAACTGCACCCAGATGAGTTTACGCAACTTTTCACGGGTGTCCTCGATCCCCTGCAGATGATCCCGGATCCGATCCTGCAGGACCGTGAACCAGAACTGGACAAACCCAAACAGCAAGTGATTCTTGTTTTTATAGTATTTGTAAATGGTGCTGAAACTCATCCCCGCTTTGCGGGCAATCTCGCGCATGTTGGCCTGGTCAAAATCAACCTCCGAAAATACCTCGATCACGGCCAGTTCCAGCCGTTTATGAATTTCATCACTGGCCCGGGGAATTATGTCAATCACGGAAATGTCCAAATCATTCATGGTCGCGTCATACCACACGGGTTTCTCAAGACTGAAACCCATCAAATGATGGAATCGGTTTTTGAGATACAATAACATCATTACTAATTCAAAAAATCAAATCTGTCAAATTAATTTATATTCATAAAATCAGTGAATTAAATTGTGTAACCAAATTATCCATCAAAAGATCGAATTTCTTGGCTTTTCACCCCGACATCGTCCTGGGTCCCTTTGTTCAAGGGATCTGGCAACCTGTCACAATCCCATCCGCAGCCGGCAGGAGACGTTAAACGGTGGTTGTTGGCTGACGATGGGTGTTCGAGGTGGTGCGGCGGAACGCTGACCGGCTTGTCCTGTTGCAGAAGGTTCCGGTCAGGGGTGTGATGCCCGGGATGGGTCCCGGTTTCTCAATGAAAATTGTTGCAGGCAGTCAAATCGGTCAGTTTTTATTTGTTTGTTGGATTAAACCGCGCTATTCTAATGGATATCGTTCGGGTATTTTCAACCACGCTGCAGCCCGGAAGCCGTTTTTCCCTTGATCAATCACCACTTTCTGCTTTGGGGGATTCCTGATCGATCACCGTTGAAGCAGATAAAGCCAGAGACCGGAAGATTTGCCATGTATATGGAACCCCATCTGATGATCACCTACCTGATTGCCATCACGGTTTTATCCATCACGCCGGGACTGGACACCATGCTCGTCATTCGGAACACGGCCAGGGGGGGATGGCAGGACGGTGTGACCAGCAGTTTTGGTATCTGCTGCGGGCTGTTTGTCCATGCCACCGTCTCTGCCGTGGGGATTTCCGTCATTCTGCTGCAGACAGCCTGGGCCTTCGCTGTATTGAAGATGGCGGGCGCCTGTTATATTGTCTGGCTGGGACTGGGAAGTCTGCGGAAACTCTATCAGGGAAAAACCGCATTGGCACCCGGGCGGCTCTCTGCTGTGCAGCAGCCTTACCAGGCAGTTCGCTCCCTGCGTGAGGGATTGCTGTCCAACGTGCTCAATCCGAAGACGGTGGTGTTTTATATGGCATTTCTGCCCCAGTTCATCAATCCGCAGCACTCCGCCTGGATACAGTCCCTGTTTCTGGCCGGATGTCACTTTGTTATTGCTATGATCTG
Source organism: bacterium (assembly GCA_018830885.1). Taxonomy (GTDB): domain Bacteria; phylum SAR324; class SAR324; order XYD2-FULL-50-16; family XYD2-FULL-50-16; genus JAHJRI01. The sequence continues at coordinate 7,321 of JAHJRI010000127.1, forward strand.
GCAGTCGTTCCTGGCCCTGCTGGTCAACCAGGCGAAAAACCGTCTGTTTCAGCCGACCGTGGGGCGAATTTTTGACGGGCTGACCGGTACGATTCTCGTCAGCCTGGGGATTAAACTGGCATTGGATAACTGAAGGCGATACAGGCGGCTGCCGGTTGCCGAGGAAGGTCTCAAGATGGATGCGAGTATGGTTCATACACTGGAAGCTGCAGTTGAACTGCCACGGGACAGAGCCTCCGTTTTTGAATTTTTTGCGGATGCCGGCAATCTGGAACAGATTACACCGCCCGAACTGCGTTTTCGGATTATCACGCCCCTGCCCGTCCAGATCCGACAGGGCACCATCATCAACTACCGTCTGCGACTGTATGGCATCCCCTTCAACTGGCAGACCCGGATCATCCACTGGGAACCCCCGGTCAAGTTCATCGACTCTCAAATCAAGGGGCCATACAGATCCTGGATTCACACCCATCGTTTCAGTGAAACGGACAGGGGGACCCTCATGGAGGATCGGGTTGAGTACCAGCTGCCGGTCAGCCCGCTCGGGGAACTGGTATCGACGCTGGTCAAGCGGCAGGTCAAGCGTATCTTCGATTACCGGCAGGCCACCATCCTTCAGATTCTGGGGCAGGCCCCGTCTTCACGCAGCCTTGCCAGATAGCGGGGCGTGGCCGATTCCCGGCCAGACCCGGATCGTTCCGGCAACGGCTCTTGCTGTTATCCAGATCACCGTCACCACCCAGAGCATTTCCAGCGTAGCCATTCCGTAAACCTCGAGCAGGAAAATCCCGATGAGACCGATTGACGTGGCGACGATCATGCCATTTCTCAGATAGGCGAAATCCCCGGTTCCCCAGTGAATTCCGTCTGTGGCAAAGGCGATGGCGTTGATCGGCTGGGAAAAGGCCGCGATCAGCCAGGGTACTGCAAACAGCCCGACAGCCTCGGGGGGGACCAGCAACCTGACAAACACCCCCTGTCCAACAACCATGATCCCTGTCAGCAGGAATCCGGTGATGACACTCCAGAGACAGATCACCCGGGCAACCCTTTTTGGCTGCTGTTTCTCCTGCATCCCGATAAAATAGGCAATGAGACTCTGGGCGGTTACTGAATAGGCGTCAAGGAAGAGCGCCGTAAAGGTCCAGAACTGTCGGATCGCCTGGTGGGCGGCCCCGGCTTCCGCGCCGATACGGGTGGCAGTGCGGGTGGCCATCAGGAGATAAAACAGCAGTAGCCCGGTTCTGAGAAACATATCCCAGCCAATCCGGATCAGTCTTTTGATATCTGCCGCCCGCAGCTGTCGGGGAAGGGACAGCCTTTTGTAGAGAAGGATGACCGCGACAGCCGCTCCCAGCCACTGGCTGAACGTGGTTGCATAGGCAGCCCCGGCGATCCCCAAAGCAGGGATGGGACCCGTCCCGAAGATCAGTACGGCATCCAGCAGGATATTCATCAGGTTGATCAGAACCGCGATCCACAATGGGGTGCGCATATCTTGGCATCCCCGCAGCACACCAAAGGCCGAGAGGGTGATCAGCACGGCCGGTGCTCCGAACAGCCGGATGGTCACATAGCGGACCGACATGTCGTGCACGGCATCGGTGGCTCCCATGTAGGTGACGATGGGGGGAACCATCCACCAGAAGACGACAATCAGGAGCATGCCCAGGCAGAATCCGACCAGGACAGCGAGAAAAGCGATTTCTGCTGCCCGCTCCTGTTCCTGTCGTCCCAGCGCCTGCCCGACCTCCGTCTGGGTTCCCACACTCAGGAAATTAAACACCCAGAAAATCCCGGAGAGTAACATGGTCCCTACCCCCAGGGCGGCCAGGGGTTCGGCGCCCAGGCGCGCTACAAAAGCGGTATCCACCAGCCCGGTCACCGGCTCGGCGATCATGGAAAAGAGGACGGGTACCGAGAGCAGGAGAAAGGTGCGGTGGGGCTTTGTGATAAAGGGATGAATAGGCTGGTTCGGCTCTGGTTTCATGGGAAACGGATTCGGTTTTCAGATAAAAGGGACAACAACGGGTGACTTTACCCTTATGGTAATCATTCAGCATACACTCAGCTAAGGAGCCTGAACCTGTATGTTATTGAACTCATTCTCGACAGGTGAGAAGCGAGGCTCGCAGCTTCGATCATGCCTGTCTCCGAGGGCGGTCGTTGCCATTGCCATCCTGGCGATGATTAACCACTCCCAATCCGTTCAATCACATACAGGTCCCGACTCCCCATTGGCTCAGTGAAAGTTGTGAATAGTTACCCCTTATGTATGCCATCATCCAGAATGTGTCCAGCGGTTTGCCGCCGGAATCATGGCAAAATCTGAAGCTGGATCAATCCCGATATCCCGGTTTAGATTCATTCCAGCCCGGGGTGGGTTGATTCCTCCCCGGGTGGATGCAGGACGGGCCGGCTGAACCGCCCAGTGCTCCGGGCTGTCAACACCGGGTTTGAGATGTCTGAAATTCTGCGGGCAATGGTTGTTGGGTGCACCAAAAACATGTGGATATGTGATCATAACCGCTTCAAAAGGTTATTTATTCAGAAAAACGCATGAATCCATCCTTGGCGCTCCTGGAATCCATCCCTGCCTTCCAAGGTTTTCTGAACAAACAACCTCTGTCCGCTTACAGGTACCCATACATATTTGGTGCACCCTGGTTGTTCGCGCAGTTGACAAAAACCCTGAAAGCTTATAACAAACCATCATGTCCCATTGAACGGAACTCAGGAAAAGATGCGGCCCAACAGCCGTCAGGAAATATTCAGATAAAAGGAGAACAGGATGGCGAAACGCGTATTACGTACAAAACTCTGTGACATGCTGGGAATCGATTATCCGATCCTGAGTGCAGGGATGGGGCCCAGCCTGGTGGGGGAGAAAACCGGGGCTCCGGTTGAGCTGGTCGTTGCCGTTTCAGAGGCCGGCGGCATGGGTGTGCTGGGGGCTGCCGGGTTTACGGTGGAGGCGATGCAGGAAAAAATCCGGGAGATTAAGAAACTGACCGGAAAACCCTTTGGTGTGGATCTGCTGCTTCCGAGCCAGACTGTGGAAGCAGGAGACCAGCCTTTCAAGGAGGGCGGGGAATACCCGCTGTCAGAGATCATCAAAAGCCTGCCCAAAACCCACTATGAGTTTATCCTCAAGCTCAAGGAGGAAATGGGTCTTCCCGACATGCAGGCTACCTATAAGGAGGGCAGCACGGTCACGCGACCCCACGCCGCGGTAAAGGTCTGTATCGAGGAGCGGGTGCCCCTCTTCTGCTCTGGGCTTGGAAATCCGGGCTTCATGGTCGAAGATGCACACCGGGCCGGGATGAAGGTGCTGGGTATCGCCGGAAATACCAAGAACGTTGCAAGAATCGCCCGCTCCGGGGTCGATCTGGTGGTTGCCCAGGGGCATGAAGGGGGCGGGCATACGGGACGGGTCGGTTCCATGGCACTCTGGCCCCAGGCGGTGGATATTGCAGCGCCCACACCACTGCTGGCCGCCGGCGGGATCGGAGACGGCAGGGGTCTTGTCGCGGCACTGGCGGTAGGATGTATCGGTGTCTGGGTGGGCACGCGGTTTCTGGCCTCGGAGGAGGGTGGGGCACTGCCCATTCACAAGGAGAATATCGTTGCAGCAACGGACGAAGATACCCGTAGAACTTATCTTTACACGGGGAAAACCTCCCGCGCCATTTACAATCAGATGCATGACATCTGGGAACGATCCGGACTGAAAGCTCTCCCTTTTCCCCAGCAGGTCCTGTTTGCCTCTGCCCTGGCAGAGATGTTCAACCGTGCGGAGAAAAAAGAGTTTATGGGTCCCTTTTCAGGTCAGATATCCGGTCTGATCAAGGAGATCAAACCGGCTGCTCAGATTGTTGCAGAGATGGTTGAGGAAGCGGCGGATATTCTGACCCGGAAACTGCCGCAGACGGTTGAAGTCAAGTAACCGGTGCCGGATCCTGCAAAATGCGGGAGATACCATTCAAGACAGGGATAGCCGGATATGTCACGCCACTGGACTTCATTGACAGGCACTGATGGGCAGTGTTAGGTTGAGCCTTCGAAAACAGGGTGCTTCAATGGGAGTTCGGTCAATCGGCTGACCTGATACAGAAATCATATCAAAAGGGATACCATGCTCGTAAAAAACTGGATGAGTCCAACCGTCATTTCTCTGGATGTCAATGATTCAGTCCAAAAGGCCAATCAGCTCCTGATCGATCACAGGATCCGTTCTCTTCCCGTACTTGAAAATGGACGTCTCGCGGGTATCGTCTCCGACAGGGATCTGCGGACTGCCTCGGTTTCAGACAACTCGGGACTGGACCGTCACGAACTGGTCTATCTCAATACCCGACTCAAAATCAGGGAGATCATGACCCGGAATCCCATCAGCGTCTCACCGGACATGACCGTGGATGAAGTCGCTGAAATCATGTATCAGAAAAAGATCTCCGGTCTTCCCGTTGTTGATGGCAAGGGCGATCTGGTTGGGATCATCACCCAGGGTGATATCTTCCGGTTGCTGATTTCCCTGACAGGCATTGAAAAGAAGGGCGTGCAGGTAGCAGTGCAGCTGAAGGACGAATCGGGCAGTATCCGGGAAACGGCTGATATCCTGCGACGATACGGTGGACGTGTTGTAAGCGTCCTGACATCTTTCGAACAGGCTCCGACAGGCATGCGGAATGTTTACTTCAGGGTCTCGCAACTGGACCTGACCCGACTGGATGAGTTGAAAGCCGATGTGGCCAGCCAGGCGACCCTGTTGTATGTGGTGGCCCACAGTTGAGGTTGCGAATCTTAACAGATCTCATCCGGCGGGTTTGAAGAAGGACAGGATGTTGCATACCTTTTGATAAAAACTGGACGAAACACCCTCTTTGATTCATAATGAAGCCACGTCGTCAAAAACAGATCTTTCGGAATGGGTACGAATTTGACAACACCTGACACCATTAAACCCACTGGCAAAAAACCGGCCATGGTCGAATACGCGAACATTCCAGAATACAACCGGAACGACTCCGTGAACAACCGGTTGGTGGCATTGGTGCGACTGGAGCAGTTCATGGATGAGAAGTCATTCACGCCCGGCGTTATCGACGATCTGGAGACAATTGCCGAAACTGCCCGGAATGCTGGTGAAGCCAGGATACAGACGATCGCCGAACTGATTCTGAAGCAGAGCCGGAAGTATTTGACGAAATAGGCTATTCTGGCGAAAAAACGCGCGAAAGCAACCCCCCCGCATTTCTTCATGTCAACATCCGTCTCGAGAAGGAAACCAGGCGGCGGAGTTTTCATGGGATGGTCTTGCGGAGTGGCGTGGGCGGATGCTTTGACAAACCGATATAAGAAGGGACAATGGAAAAGAAAATAATTCTCTGGACACAGGAACTCGCGACCGATATCGCCTGGCAGGATTTCCAGCACCGGGAGTTTTTGAAATTCACCAACCAGCTCTTTGATGAATTTTACACCAACAAAGGCTATCTGGACCTGGATCCTTCCATGCCTATCCGGTTATCACAGGCTGTTGGCCTTGAAAAACACAGCCTGCTGGGCTTCTTTGGGCATTAGATAGCCGACCACGTCGGCTGTACCCTTGGCCGCCCGCTATTGTCATTTACAGGGCGATTTACAGCGA
>JAHJRI010000128.1 GCA_018830885.1 bacterium
TAACCGCTTCAAGAGGTTATTTATTCAGAAAAACGCATGAATCCATCCTTGGAGCTCCTGGAATCCATCCCTGGCTTCCAAGGTTTTCTGAACAAACAACCTCTTTCCGCTTACAGGTACCCACACATACTTGGTGCACCCCCTATCGGGTTCAATTTGAGGATCTCGGGGTTTTGATACTATTGTTAACAAGCAAGTGTCTTTCAATACATCAATTCCAGGAGAAACCAGTTTGAAAAAACTCCCCCCATCCATTATCGATTTTCATGTTCATCTTTTTCCGGACAAGGGCTTTGATGCCATCTGGAAATTTATGGAGACAGCCGCTCAATCACAGATGCCCTACAAATTTTACTATCAGGAGGCAATCGAGTATCTCCATCAGCGTGGCGTCAGTCCCATCGTATTCTCCAATTATGCACATCGAAAAGGCATCGCCGCACCCATGAATGAATGGAACAGCCAGGTTCTGGGGGAATTTCCCGATCTGTATTGTTTTGCCCCGTTTCATCCCGATGATGATCATGCACTTGCCCGGGCGGAAGAGATGATGGCTCATGACCGGGTTGTGGGTATGAAGCTGCACCTTCAGGTACAGAAAATATTCCCCCAGGATGAGCGTCTGTTTCCTCTCTACGAGCTGATTATCGACAAGGGAAAACGGTTGCTGCTTCATACCGGCAACGGACCCCAGGGAAACGAATTCGTCGGGTATGCCCATTTCCGGAAAGTACTGCAGCATTTTCCGGATCTTCCGGTCACCATCCCCCATATGGGGTGTTACGAATTCACCGAGTTCATGGCACTTCTGGATGACTATCCCAATATCTATCTCGATACCGCCTACTCGTTCTGGCCCAATCTGCCATTCTCCTTCAACCTGGACAAGTCAACCCTGGAAAAGTACAAGGACCGGATACTATACGGTTCTGATTTTCCGGATATATTTTTACCCAGGGAGGGAGAAATTGACCATCTGCTGGAGCTGGATCTGTCGGATGATTTTTACCAGAAGGTGTTCTTCAGCAACGGGAAGAGACTGCTTGCCCGGCACTGCCCAGCCGAACTGCTCTAAAGGGTTTCAGACATTTCCAGCCTGCTGAACCTGGCATACTGGATAAGAGTGCTCAGACGTTGATCGGGGTGTGACCGGAAAACGGCTTGACTTCAATTCGCCACCTGGGGCTGGATACCTTTTTCCAGCTGCACACCCAGGGGCTGGCTGGCTTCATTCACCAGGTACAAAATAGAGCGGTAGGGGATGCTCCCATGCAGAGACAAGCCGATCTCGCAGGTGATGCTGGTGGAATAGCCCTCATCGCAGGTACTGACCTGCTGTCTCAATTGACTGAGCGCACTTTCATTCAGCTCCGGAAAATTAAACCCCCGGTCACCCGCAAATCCGCAACAATACACGTCATCCGGCACAACGACCTCTTTGGCGCAGCGTTGCGCCAGCTGCACGAGCTGGTTTTCCAGTCCCATTTTTCTGGCGGAACAGGTCAGGTGCAGGGCAATTTTTTTGTCCACCGGTTCAATATGCAACCGCTTCGTTAAAAACGTCAGCACAAATTCCAGTGGTTCAAACAGCTGCAACCGCGTGTCAGGTTCCTGCTTCATCCGGAACAGACAGGGGCTGGTGTCACACATGACGGGGATCCGTCCTTCATCAGAGGCCAGCCACAACTGCTTGAACAATTCCGTTCGTTTCTGGTCTGCCAGTTCTGGAAACCCCTTCGATTCGTATACCTGGCCGCAGCACAGGTTTTCCATGTCCCGGGGAAAGATGACCTCGTAGCCGGCCTTTTTTAACAGGGTGACTGTTGTTTGCGGCAAAGCGTCGGTGCCGGCAGCCTTTTTGGGAGGACCAATCATGGACCTGCTGGCGCAACTGGGAAAGTAAACCAGTTTCAACGGGTTGCTCCGATTGATCGGTTCCCGGACGATCCTGGGAACGCCGGACGGCATCGCGCTGTTCCAGGCGGGAATCCTATTGCCCGACAGGGATCGGACAACTCTGGCAGCGGTCTGCAGGACAGGTGTTCCCGTGATCCTGTGAAGCCTGCTGAGCGCGGTCAACGAGACACTGGCTGATTTTGAAACCGCGGCAAAGTGCGATCCTGTCAACCGGGCTGTTTTTCTGGAAAAATTACTGTTGGCTTCCGCTCTCAGATGCTTGACAAGCTTCCCCGTATCAATTTCCACCGGACAGCGGGTGCTGCACAAACCATCGGTTGCACAGGTATCGGTTCCCGGGTACCGGTAGGCTTTCACCCAGCGTGCCAGGTCCTGGGGATCGTTGTTGAGAAGCATTCGACGGCTGATCTCCCGTCGACCGACAATCCGCTGACGAGGGGTGAAGGTGAGATCCTTCGAGGGACAGATCGGTTCGCAGAAGCCACATTCGGTGCACTTATCCACGATGTCATGGGTGGCAGGCATCGGTTTCAGATTCTTGAGATGGATCTGCTTGTCATCGTTCAGGATCACACCCGGGTTCAGCAGATGGGCAGGATCAAAGATGGATTTGATCGACTGCATCAGTCTGAATGCTGTCAATCCCCACTCCTTTTCCACGAAGGGCGCCATATTGCGACCGGTTCCATGTTCCGCCTTCAAGGATCCGTCATAACGGGTCACCACCAGGTCGACCACATCTTCCATCAGTTTGCGATACCGGGTCACCTCCGCTTCGCTCGAAAAGTTCTGGGTAAACACAAAATGGAGATTGCCTTCCAGGGCATGTCCGAAAATAATCGCATCGGTGTAGTCATATCTGGCGAACAGATCCTGCAGATCCAGGGCGGCATCTGCCAGATGCTGCACCGGAAAGGCCACATCCTCGATGATGACGGTCGTCCCCGGTTCACGCATGGCACCCACCGCCGGGAACAGTCCCTTGCGGATATTCCAGAGCACCGCGGTCTCTTCGGGAACATCCGTGAATTCAATGGGCCTAAGCGATTCCAGCGATCTCAGGGCCGAGCGGATACGGCTGATCTGATCGGTCAGATCCGGTTGCCGACTGGCCCGGGTCTCCACCAGCAGGGCGGTGGCTTTTGAATCAAGGGACTTCAGATAGGAAGGCAGTCCCTCCTTGTGTTCAACCGACCTCAGGCTGGCCCGATCCATCAGTTCCGCTGCCGCGACCGGTTCCTGCTTTAACAGGGGGATCGCCTGGCAGGCGGTTTTCATATCGGGAAAAAGAATCAGCGTACTGGCTTTGAATGCATGTTCGGTGATGGTTTGATAGATCACCTCGGAAATAAAGCCCAGGGTGCCCTCGGACCCGACCAGCAGGTGCTGCATAATCTCAAAGGGATCTTCATAGTCCACCAGTGCGTTCAGGCTGTATCCGGTGGTGTTTTTAATCTTGTATTTGTGACGAATCCGGGCCACCAGCGCCTGATCAGCCAGGACCTGGCTTCTGAGATCGGAGAGCCCGTTCAGGATATCACCATGAACCTCCCTGAAAGACTGGCGGCTCCGGGGGTCGGCGGTATCCACCACGCTGCCGTCAATCAGGATGATCCGCATGCTATCCAGAGTCTGGTAACTGTTCTGAGCGACACCACAGCACATGCCGCTGGCATTATTGGCCAGTATGCCACCGATTTTGGCCGTCTCGATCGAAGCTGGATCCGGGCCGATTTTTTTTCCGAAAGCGGCTAGCCAGCGATTGGCCTGACCTCCGATAATTCCGGGTTCAAGTCTGATTTTTGTTGCGTTTTCAAGGATCTGATAGTTGCGCCATCCCCGCCCCAGTCGTACCAGGATGCTGTCGCTGATGGCCTGACCGGAGAGGCTGGTGCCGGCGGCTCGAAAAGTGACGGCGAGTTTCAGACGGTTGGCGCACTGAAGGAGTTTCACCACCTGATTTTCGTTTTCAACATTGACAACGATTTTGGGGATCAGGCGATAAAAACTGGCATCGGTGCCATAGGCAAGCGTCCACAAAGGATCGGTGATGATATTGGTTTTGGGGATGAACTGCTCAATATCTTTTTGAAATCGTTGATAGGCTGCAGGCAGCATAAAATGCACTCCATTCGGTATCCGTCAACCAGCCGGGCAAGCATTCCGCCCTCCCTGCCAGGGAATCCAACAGGCTGCCGGTTGCGCGTTCCTTCGCTGCTGCCATGGTAAATTGCTGGACCACGGCCGGAAGTTCAGCTTCGTGGGTGGTCGTGGCAACAATGGTGAAATTGGTATAACTTTGAATTAATCATTCTCATCGTAACCAATGGCTTCAAGCTCGGTTCTTCCAGGATCTGTTTCAATCGCCCGCATCCGGCTTTCTCCTGCCACCTCATCCTTCAGCCGGAACCGGCCGAGTAATTGTTTCAGCTTCAGGGTCTGGCTGTTTAATTCCGTGGACGATGCCGCCAACTCCTCAGAGATCGCCGAATTTTGCTGAATGATCGAATTCATCTGGGACAGACCACTGTTTATCTCTTTGATACCGGTCGTCTGTTCTGCTGAAGCAGCGGCTATTTCAGTGACCAGTGTGTTGACCTTTTCGATACTGGTAAATATTTCTTTCAATATATCTGCTGTTTGAGCTGAATTTTGAACCCCTTTGGCCACTTCCCGGATGGATGTTTCAATCAGGTCGGTTGTATTCCTGGCCGCTTCAGCGCTGCGTCCTGCCAGGTTCCTGACTTCCTCGGCAACGACTGCAAACCCCTTGCCATATTTTCCGGCGCGTGCGGCTTCAACCGCAGCATTTAATGCCAGCAGGTTGGTTTGAAAAGCGATCTCTTCGATGACTTTAATAACCCTGGAAACATCGGTACTCGTGCTTTGGATGGTGTCCATTGAACCCAGCATGGTATCCATCTGGACATTCCCTTTTTCAACGATATTCAATGTTTTTCCAGCAAGATCTTTTGCCTGGGAGGCATACTCATCATTGGTTCTTGTTTTTGCCTCAATTTCATTCATGGACGAAGCGATCTCCTCCAGACTGGCTGCCTGTTCAGTACTGCCGGATGCCAGTGAATCTGCGGATTTTGATATTTCATCGGCCGCTGTTTGAACATAGAGACTGTTGTCAACGAGCCGGGACATGGTCCCGCTTAACAACTCCAGACTTTCATTGATTCTTGTTTTCAACTGATCAAGGTCCCCTTTCACCACTACTGACACCTGACAGGACAAATCGCCATTGGCAACAGCTCCCATGATCTGGCTGATATCATCAATGGTCAGCTCCAGGGAATCTGCCAGTTTATTCATTTCGTCGGCCAGAAGTCCCAGTTCATCCCTCTGTTTAACGTCTATCCGCCCCGAAAAACGCCCGTCAGACATGTTCTGCAGAAGGCTGGTTGTCCGCTGGATGGATCTGGCAAAGAACAACATCAGGAAGAAAGAAACCATGGCGCCCAGGATCATTGCCAGGACCACAGAAACAAAAATAACAACAATAGCTGTACTTTCCACAGATGTCAGTTTTTTCAGCATGATCTCAGACAGGTTGGAAAACAGGACTTCCAGCTGATCCTGGCTGGCCGCCATCTCTTTTTTAATTTTTCCCTGTTTGACTGTTTCGGCGATATATTTATCCAATTCGCTTTGATAGACTTCGGTCATCGCTGCGAATTGCCGGGCAATGGGCAGCAGGGTTTCGCCGTCTCCGACAAATTCAAGGTACTTTTTCGACTCTGCTCTCAGTCCCTCCAGGGCGGATGTGGTCTGCTGCTGGCGTGCTTCCGTGTTCCTGTCAAAATATACGGCGCTGGCACCGATAAAAAGCTCCAGTTTTGTTTTAACAGCCTCACTTTTCCAGGCATCCTTAAAAAGAGCCAGCAGTTGCTGATTTTTTTCGCTGAAATTGGCAGACGCAATTTTAACCCTGTCCGATTGGATATACTGCTCAAAAACAGTTTTGAACTGTCCGATTTTTGCAATCACCTTTTCCATGTTGGCGTTGTAATCCTGATCCACCCCTGCGGAATCTTGCAAGCCCTTCGCCAGACCCAGGGCCTGGTCCAGAGCAGACAGCGCCTGCTCAGCCTCTAATGCCTGGACCTGTCTGCCCTCCTCAAAATCATTGGACAGATACTGCTGGATATGATCCGTGGCCTGATCGATACTTTTCTGAACGATGCTGGTTTTTCGGTTCAGGTATACTTCCCCGATGATAGTATTCATCGAGAAATAGCCTGCCAATCCAACCAGGATCGTCAGACCCAGAACAGCGGCAAACCCCAAATACATCTTCATTTTTATCGTCAGTTTTTTAGACATATGGTATCCTTTGTTATTTCAAACTGCTGATTCAATGCCGGTAACTTAAACAACCTTTTTCTGCTCAGCAGAAGCAGTCTGACCTGCTCATCGGGGTATGTCCTCTATCGATGATGGCGTGAGACGCACAAAACGTGCTGGATTGCTAAAATACACCCTTCTTCCCAGGGAATTGAGCGGCGGAGATGCGAGAAGACCCTCTATAACAGATATTTAGCTTTCATTGTCGATTAGGCCGCTGCACATTGTCAACTTTTTTATCATATTGGCGCAGGAGAAAGCGACGGGGAAAGCCGGGACAGCATTGTTCAACCGGATTAAACAGTGATGCCCCGATGGTCAGAATCGTGTCTTCAGGCAAGACCCTCTTTTTTGTTTTTGGATTTCTGCATCATGTAAACCACCCCGACCAGAAACACCCCTGTCAGGTCCGTGATGATGGTGGGCCAGTAAAGGCAGACAGTCGCAACTGCGAAAATCAGCCATTCAACCAGCGTGGTGCGACGGATCATGTATCCCATCGTCAGTGCAGAGAAAGCCAGGGTCCCGAGTGTGGCCGATATAAAAGAAAAAATGATCTCCGTAGGCGTTCCCAGAAACAGAATCGCCGGGGTAAATGCAAACAGCAGCGGCATCACGTAGAGCAGCTTGGCAAATTTGAAGCACGTCCAGCCTGTTTTCCAGGGATCCGATCCGGCAATGGCGGCTCCGGCGAAAGCGGCCACACAAACCGGTGGCGTGATATTGGAATCCTGGCTGAACCAGTAGACGATCTGGTGCGCCGCAATGGCTGCAACGCCAAAAGCGCCCAGTGCAGGAACTGCGAGAACTGCAACAATCAGGTAGGCTGCTGTTACAGGAACGCCCATTCCCAGGACCAGGGATGCCAGACCGATCAGCACCACCGCCAGAAAGAGGTTATTGCCGGCGACGGAAATGATGATATCTGAGAATTTCAGCCCGATACCGGTCAGCGAAATGGTACCGACGATGATGCCGATGACACCGACCGTGGAGCCGATGATCAGGGTGTTTTTGGCTCCGGATTGAATTGCCTGCCAGATCTCCGTGATTCCCATCCGGGTCTCTTTTTTGAGCCAGCTGATCGCGATACAGGTAATGGTTGCCCAGAAAGCGGCATACCCCGGCGATCGTCCGATGATCATCAGAATGGTAATGATCACCAGTGGCAGTGAAAAGTACCAACCCTCTTTCAGCACCGTTGTCCAGTGGGGGAAATCCTCATCCTGAATGCCTTTGATCCCCTGCTTCTTGGCTTCGAAATGGATCATGCAGAAAACGGAAAAAAAATAGAGCAGGGCAGGCACCACTGAAACAAGCATGATGTAGGCGTACGAATTCCCGGTCAGTTCGGCCATAAGAAACCCTCCGGCACCCATGACCGGTGGCAGAAACATCCCCCCGATCGAAGCCGAGGGTTCTATGGCTCCGGCCACATGGGGTTTGAAACCGGCGCGTTTCATCAGCGGAATGGTAAAAGCCCCGGTGGAAACGGTATTGGCAATGGCACTGCCGGAAACAGAACCAAAAAGGGCGGATGCGATGACCGCTACCTTGGCGGGGCCACCGGTACTTTTACCCGCCAGGGCCAGGGGCAGATCAATAAAAAATTTGCCTGCTCCAGACTTGTGTAAAAAAGCCCCGAAAAAAATAAACAGAATCACATAGGTTGCCAGTACGCTTGCCATAACCCCAAAAATGCCATTGGTGGTCAAAAACAGGGCATTGCTGAGCCTTTGTACGCCAAAGCCCCGATGCGCCAATATCTCGGGCAGGTAGGGTCCGAACAGGGCATAACAGATAAAAAACACGCCGACGAGGGTCATTGACCATCCCAGCACCCGTCGGCATATCTCCAGGGACAGCAGAACCCCAATAATGCTGATCAGGGAGTCCAATTCGGTCTCCGCCCCGGCCCGGTAATTCAGTGCTTCAAACTGGCTGATCCAGTAAAACACCAGCAGGCCGGAAGTGATGGCCAGCGAGATGTCGGTCGGTGTCGGACTGTGCTTCCACCGTTTCATGGATAGGTTGTCAGCCAGGAACAGAAGACCCGTCAATGCGAGAATGGCAAAAGCCATCGGCCAGAGGAGGGCCAGTGAAGCGAGGGCCTTGCCGGTTTCATCATCAGACCAGGCATCGAAGATCTCCATGATTCGGGCGTGAAAGATCGCCGGCTCTTGATAGTAAAGGAAGATGGCCATGGCGCTGATGACGGTGACGGCAGCCACCACGTTCATAAAAATACGCATGGTACTGCTGCCGGCAGGATAGAGCAGGAAAACGAGGATATAGGTTATAAAGACATAGATACCGATATGATACTGGGTACCAACCGATGCCACCCCTGCCGCGTAAAAATAGAAAATCACCATGACAGCACCGAGCAGTGCAGCGATATATTTCCAGATACCGGTCAGTTCACGGGCTGCTTTTGCTTCTTTTTCAATCAACTGGGCCAGCTTCCTGGCGTCGTCAGGATTCACACCTGTGACTTTCTTTAAATCGACCATAAACCAGGGACTCCTTCGCGTGGATACTGAGTCAGTTTTCAAGACCGCGGGGTTCCCGGTTGTGCTGGATCCCCGGGAACAATGCGGATGGTTGTAACGCTGGATTGAATGCTATTTGGCGCTCTGGGCAGGGCTGATCGTCAGCCCCTTTTCTTTCCAGAATTTAATAGCGCCCGGATGCATCGGGGTGACGATACCGCGGTTACCGTCAGCAATTTTCATCCATTTGGCAGCTTTGGTAACAGTGAGCATATAGGCCAGGCCTTCATCCGAATAGACCTCTTTCAACGCGTTGTAGACGTCCTTGGCGCTGACATGTTTCCCCGTTACCCAGAGAGCGGAATCCTGGAAGGATAAAACATCATAGTCAACCCCGCTATAGGTGCCCGCCGGGATCGTAATGTCGGAATAAAACGGATATTCGTTGAAGAAACCGGCTTCAGCGGCTTCCTGCTTCAGATTGAGAATGGCAATCTTGTTGCTTGATGCGGCCTGAATCACGGAAGAATTGGGATATCCTGCAAACACCCAGAGTCCATCGACCAGTTTGTCACCCAGGGATGAGGCTCCCTGGTTGTACCCGATATACTCAACCTTGATCTTGTCCCAAACCCCAAGCGTGGTCAGAAACCGCTGTGCGGATGCAGCAGCGCCTGATCCGGCCGGTCCTACGGCGACACGCTTTCCATCCAGATCCTTGACCATCTTGATCCCGCTATCAGCCAGAACGATCATGTGCCCCGGTGACCCATACAGATAAGACATACCGTAGACATTGGAATACTTCTTGGTATCGTTCACCAGCTTGCCGTTCTTTCCCAGAAACAGGTCGCCTGAATAAACAATGCCGTAGTCGGCGTCCCCCGAGTTAATGCGTCTCAGGTTCTCCACGGACCCGGCGGAGGCCATGTTTGAAACTTCGATGTTGGCGATATTTTTGGAAAGACGAATGGAAATCGCGTTGGAAAAGTACTGAAAGGTACCGCCATCAGGGCCTCCGGAAAAGGCCAGACGTTTCTTGGCCGCAAATCCGGTTGCAGGAAACAGCATTACTGCGACCATGCAGAAAGCCAACGCCCATTTAATCACCATATTGATGTTCTTTTTCATGTCACCTCCAAATCAATTATTCCTTTAACTCATCAGGAAGCAGTTTCAGAAACTGCTTCGGTTCAAGAAGCCAAACAATAACCATTTTTTTGCAGGCAAGATTGATCTAAAAATTTATTTGGATTTACAACCCTGGTAAACTGTTTAGAAACCGTTGCGTGCGCCTGATTTTCCTTTTTAGGGAAGCAAACCAAACACATTTGCGATTTTAATGTTACGAGATTCGCAATCACGAGTCAAGCAAGAGATAACGGGGGACTCAAGATTTTTTCGGGTCAGTTTCAGCCCTTTGAATTCGTTATCTAATTTCGATATGGTCAACGGCATCCTGAACACGTGTCATGGTGGATAAAATGGTGATCTCCCCGCCCCCGGCAATTCGGTAACTTCTCAATAACCTCTGGCAAGCGAAGTAATAGGGCAAGAGGATTTTTCCTGGATAATTGCGTCTGAATTTGATGCAAGGAACCGGATTATGAGCAAAGCTGAAGACGAAAGTTTTTGGACAGGGGATAAACCCA
>JAHJRI010000129.1 GCA_018830885.1 bacterium
CGGCTTGGCCTTGACAAGACCGGCCGACCGACGGATTGGTTTTACTAAGCAAAAGCGATAACCCCAAAGTCAGATTGGTATTTTCATTTTACTTCCCCGTTTTCATAGGATTTTTGACAGAACCTGTTTGAATTTTATAGTACGTGATTTCGTACGTAAACACAACCACAATCTCAATTTCTGATGTAGAGAGAGATTTGTTACTGACTTATCAGAGAGATGAATGCCGAAGAGAATGCTAACGTTGGAAGGATGGCGTCCCCACCAGGACTCGAACCTGGAGAGGGTCAACAGTGGCAAGGGCTGGCGGGGTGACTGGGCCACATCCGGGCCACATTGATTGAAATCGCTCTGATCAGTTCCGGAAATCGACACCTTTTTCCAGGCAGGAACAGCAGAATCTCATCCCGGTGCGCTGCCGATCAAATAACCATACCTCAGGGTTAAAGCCGTCTGAATAGGCATCCCGATTTCAGCCAGAAATTTAATACTGTGGATTTCAGTGACTGTAACCTATCCTGTTTAGGTTCCACCAGGAGTCCGGCCAGGATATATTTCCAGCTGAGGGGTTGTTCAAAGGATGAAAATATGAAGCGAGATCTGGTAAATTAGCAACGACAGTTTACGGAAGCTATTACTGATTTCCACAGCATTTTTTATACTTCAATCCACTGCCGCAGGGGCAGGAATCATTTCGACCGGGCTTTCGGGATAGTTTTGGCCCTTGATTTCTTCTGTCCGGTATTCCGACCGATCGACCGTCTGTCAATAATGATCATTTCAGCAAGTTGATTGAAGCGCTCCCTCGAATGGCCGTAGAAGCTCTTCCAGCCACTACATAACCAGCTGATATTCTGAGGTGGGTTTCCTGAATACAATCGATGTTTGAGACAATCGCCATTGCACAGATCAAGACATTCGCATCCGTCGCACTGGCTGTTCCACAGGCGTTTCTGTGCACCAAAATCGAAATACTGCGAACTGTTCAGCAGATCTTCCCATGAATGGGTCATGATATTACCGAGCAGTTTATCAGATTCAACAAAGAAATCACATGGATATACATCGCCATTGTATTCAACCACAAGATACTGGCAGCAGTTTTGACCGATTGTGCACACAGTTTCTTTGCCGTCTACTATTTTCGCAAGTACGGCGTCAAAATGCCGGATTGATACTCGCCGAATATCTGTTTGATACCATTCATCGAAAAGCTCGCAAAGGAATCGTCCCCATTCCTCTCCGGTGACAGCGAATGGCTGCAGTGCACCTTCCTCATCGAACTCAACACAGGGGATGTACTGGTGGAAAAAGTGCCCGTTACCTACAAGATACCGGTAAATCTCCCGTGCACTTTTGATATTTGCCTGACTGACAAGTACCAGAATATTATATTGGACACCAGCATTTCTTAGCTCCTGAATACCGTTGATCACAGAGCTATAGGACGGTTTGTCGCCGCGATTCCGTCGATACAGGTCATGAATCTCTGCAGGACCGTCAAGGCTGCACCCCAGCAGAAACCTGTATTTTGAGAAAAGACTCGCGAGAGATTCATCAATCAGGGTTGCATTTGTCTGTAAGCCGTTCGCAACAACCGATCCCGGCTGACCGTACCTCTGCTGCAGCTCCACCACCCGTTCAAAAAATGAGACCCCCATTATTGTGGGTTCTCCTCCCTGCCACCCGAATGAATACACAGGCTGCTCAGTCTGCATATAGGATGCGACCAATCTCTCCAATACATCAACCGACATCCGATGGTGCCTTACTTCATCATAAAGCTTGCTTTTCTCAAGATAAAAGCAGTATTCGCAGGCGAGATTGCAATCTGCAGAAACCGGTTTGATCAGTAAAGATAGGGCTGTATCGGATTGCCGCTGAGCAGGGTGAATCATATGTTTTCTCTTTTGTCTGAAAATCTGGTGAGCTCCTTGGCATGAACCGAAAGCGAAACTGATAATCAAAACTGAGACTGTCAACTCGGCTCATTTCACTTAACAAGGTGTCCGCTTTAGCTATATCAATTCAGTTCGGGTTTTTCTGTTTTCTTGTTCACAGAAAACCAAACGATGCTAATCAATCTGAATCATATCCGTTTCAGTTCCGTCGCTTCAGACCATGCTTTTCCAGTCGCCAGCGCAACAGCTCGATCCGGTCCTGTCCGAAAAAGGGTTCGTTGTTGAAAACCATCACGGGAACTCCCCAATGATGCTCTTCCAGCGCCGCATTGTTGGCGGCCAGCATTTCGGGCCACTGCTCTTCATGGTGAGCAACCCATTTTTCGATGTCAGCCAGTTTCAAACCTGCCCGCTCAGTCGCCTTCTCGATATAATCCCCGGAATTCCACCCGTCTATTGTTCCATCCCAGACCAGGGTGGCTATTTCTCTCGCAAACTCGATACCTTTGCCAAGCGCCTCAGCTGCTATACCCAGGGGATTCAACTGCAGAACAGGATGGTCGGGGCTGTCGGCCGGTAGTGTATCATTAATCGGGTCGGGTCTTGGCGGGCCGAGCGGTATGCCCAGATACTCGACATGTCGGATCAGGTCAATCAGAAAATAATCCATCCATTTCCTGTGTGCCTTTTAGAAGAACTCGTTGTACCGGATATAAATCGGGTTGACCACACGCAGGTTGACCCTGGCTGTAAAATCTCTTTGCAACTCAAGCATGCGATCCATGGCCAGGTAAGTCCAGGGACTGCGAAAAGAGAAGAAGAAATCAATTTCAAGATCTTTCAACGGTTATCCTCTTCGTTTTTGTTTATTTCGGCTTTGCTGTCGACAATTTCTCGTAAATATTTAAAACCCGGTGTGATGGAATCCGTCAATCCCATAGCCAGCAGCGGCTTCAAAGGCAAGCCCATGTTCTGTTTGCCGCCGCTTTTAAAAAGGTGTTCGGTCATTGTCTGCAGAGCGGTTCCGGGAATTCCAAGTGCAATTTCGGTTTCCGAGGTTCCGCTGAAGGCCCGGTCTCCCATGCCGGGAATCACAACCTGTGGCAATCCCGAGATGAAAGGCAGCAGACATCCCTTGAAGCATGATTCTCCAAAGCCTTCAAAAGATGATGTGACCGGCTCGGTATAATCGTAGCACAGCGCTTGAATCATATGTGACAGGTGGCCCCCGTCCCCGTAGATGATGACAGAGTCCGGCTCTATGATGGTGTTTGTCAGGGGCGAGAAAACGCAACCGACGTATTGTCCCATCTTTTCAATCATTTCCGCGCCATCCGGGGCCCCGTACCGGCTCTTGGCCATATAGGCAAAATGCCGCTCTTCAGCAGCCCGATCTTTGCGCCAGCCCTGGCGGACCTGGCTCTCAAGCAACTCCTCGGAACTGACATTAACCCAGCGATGTGAGGCGGAAGAGGGCACACAAAAGTTGTCTTTTTCCGTCATGGCCGAGTGCCAGCCCCAGCGCCGGGCATATGTAATTGCCTGGCAGAGGCTCCATTGCTGTCCTCCGCTCGAGGGCCGGACGGCCTTTTCCGGGATCTCGTCCTCACTCTTGATATACTTGATCGCCACCGGAAAGGTGGGCAGATGCAGACGGTGGTACAGGTCGTTTCCCATCTCTTGAAATTCTTTTATGTCCATGTTTAACTCCTTGTTTGTTTTATAAATGTGTCTTTCAGAGGAGTTTCTAGTGAAGACGGTTTTATAGACCGAATCGCGCCTTGATTCCGTTAAAAAGATCTTCATCGCTGAGCGCTTTTCTGCTGGCCAGGTATTGTTTCGCGTCTTCACCGGCAGTATATCTCAGCGTATTCGTACCGTCGGTAGCAGCTTCCCAGATTACAGCGGCCACTAAGGATGCCGGGGATGCCTGGGATTGCATGGTTTCATTACCCAGGACTGCGAGTAATTTCTGAACAGCGGGCTGGTATTCCTGCAGGGCTTCGTCATTGGCAAAGTCAAAGGAGCGCCCTCCGAAATCGGTTGCAGTCAAACCGGGCTCGACGATCTTGACCTTGATCCCGGTGGGTGCCAGCTCGTATTGCAGGGCTTCCGATATGCCTTCAACAGCGAACTTTGTTCCATGGTACAGGGTGCCTAAAG